>JAZTXU010000198.1:0-2976 GCA_045636565.1 Acutalibacteraceae bacterium | reverse complement strand
TGTTGACGGTGAACAGAAGCGTCTTGACTTTGCTAAGGAAATGGGCGCAAATGCTACTGTAAACTTCAAAGATTACAAGGGCATTGAAGAACTTACTGCTGCAGTTGAGAAGGCATTTGGCGGTCACTTGGCTGACTTTGCATTCCAGTGCACAGGTTCACCTGTTGCACACAGCAACATTTACAAGTTCATTCGTTCAGGCGGCGGTCTTTGCGAATTAGGCTTCTTTATCAACGGTGGCGATGCTACAATTAATCCCCACTTTGATATATGCGCAAAAGAAATTACAACTGTTGGTTCTTGGGTTTACACCTTGCGTGACTATGCAACCACTTTTGATTTCTTAAAGAGAGCTAAGGGCATTGGTCTTCCTATGCAAAAGCTCATCACTCATAAATTCCCTCTTTCTCAGATTAACGAAGCACATGTTACTAATCTGAAGATGGAAGGTTTAAAAATAGCAATAATTAACGAGTAATTTTATTTGGAGGTGTAGAAAATGGCACTTGAAGCATTAGGTATGGTAGAAACCAGAGGTTTAGTAGCTGCTGTTGAAGCTGCTGATGCTATGGTAAAGGCTGCTGACGTTGTACTTATCGGTACTGAAAAGATCGGTTCAGGACTCGTTAGCGTTATGGTTCGCGGCGATGTTGGAGCAGTAAAGGCTGCTACTGAGGTAGGCGCTGCTGCTGCAGGAAAATTAGGTGAGCTCGTAGCTGTTCACGTAATCCCCAGACCTCACGGCGATGTTGAGAAAATTCTCCCCAAATTTTAATTGAGGTGACTTGAAATGGCTGAAAAGAAAACAACAGGCAAAGCAAAAACAACTAAAAAAGCCACAAAGGTTGCTGAAGAAAAGGTAACAACTCCTGCTTCGAACGAAGCAGTTGAAGTAAAGGTAGAAAAACCTGTAAAGACAGTTAAGGAGGAAAAAAGAATGTCACAGGAAGCATTAGGTATGATCGAAACAAGAGGCTTAGTAGCTGCTATTGAAGCTGCTGATGCTATGGTAAAGGCTGCTAACGTTCAGCTTATCGGTACTGAGAAGATCGGTTCAGGACTTGTTAGCGTTATGGTTCGCGGCGATGTAGGTGCTGTTAAATCTGCTGTTGAAGCAGGCGGCGCTGCTGCAGGTAGCCTCGGCGAAATCATTGCTACTCACGTAATTCCCCGTCCTCACGGTGATGTTGAGAAGATTTTACCCTCTATTAAATAATTTATCTCCATTAAATTTTAACATAAGGAAAAGATTATGATAGTAGGTAAAGTAGTTGGCAGTGTTGTTGCCACCCGTAAAAATGAAAATTTAACGGGTAACAAATTTCTGATTGTGGAACCGTACAGCAATATGGCAGGTACAGGCCGTATAGTTGCTATTGATAATGTTGGCGCAGGTATTGGCGAGGATGTTTTAGTAGCAACAGGAAGTGCTGCTCGTATTGGTTGCAATGTTAAGGAGTCACCCGTAGATGCTGCTATTGTTGGCATCATTGATGACGCTATTGGACTGGAGTAAGGTAATGCAATTAGAAGCTTTAACTAAAGTTTTGCAGGAAAAGGGCATCGTCGGAGCAGGCGGTGCCGGCTTCCCTGCGTATGCGAAGCTCGATAAACGGGCTGACACAATAATACTTAACTGTGCAGAGTGTGAACCACTCTTTAAGGTGCACAGACAAATGCTTGAAAAATTCGCTTTTGAAATTATAAGCGCATTTTCTATGGTGGCAGATGCGGTAGAGGCTGACCGCGCTATCGTAGGTATTAAGCCGTCCTATAAAGGTGCGGCAGAAGCTGTTAAAATGGCTTCGGTAGCATTTCCCAAGGTATCAATCTCTTATTTGCCTGAGATTTATCCTGCGGGTGATGAAATGATTCTTACATACGAAACAACCGGCAGAAAAATTAAGCCGGGTAATATTCCAATTTCGGTTGGAGTTACTGTTTTCAATGTAGAAACAATGCTTAACATTTACAGAGCCGTTAATGAAGATATCGCAGTAACTCATAAGTATGTTATGATTGCGGGCGAGGTTAAGAAACCACAAATTTTACGCCTTCCATTGGGTATGAGCTTTAAGGAAGCGGTGGATTTGTGTGGCGGCTCAACAATAAACGAACCATCTTACTTGATAGGTGGTCCCATGACGGGCAGAATTGATGCTCCGAGTGGCTTAATTACGAAAACAACTAATGCGGTTATACTTTTACCGCAAGATCATTATATAGTAGGGCGTAAGACTGTTAAGGCAACCTTTGGTATAAAGCGTGCAATGAGTGCTTGCTGTAGTTGCAGAATGTGTACTGACATTTGCTCGAGAAATCTTTTAGGTCATCCTATAGACCCTCAGAGCTTTATGCATGGTATTTCTCAAAATAAAGTGCTTGATGTAAAGCCTTTTCTTGATACTTTCTATTGTTCGCAGTGTGGACTTTGTGAGATGTATTCTTGTATGCAGGGACTTTCTCCGGCATCCTTAATAAGAGAATACAGAAACGGACTTCGTGCTAAAGGTGTTACTCCTTCTAAGAATCCCGATTATACCGATGTATCCGATAAGAGGGCTTACAGAATGGTACCGGTTGCGCGTTTAGTCAGAAGATTGGGGCTTACTAAATATGATGTTGAAGTACCCTTTGTTGATAGTGAAATCACTACAAAGCGCCTTACGGTATCCTTGCATCAAAATATTGGCGCTCCATCGAAGGCGACAGTTAAAAAAGGCGATAAAGTCTTATTTGGACAGATTATAGCTGAATCTCCCGAAGGAAAATTAGGTGTAGCAATTCACGCTCCTATGGATTCCCGTGTGGCAGAGGTTACAGATAAATTTATTATTTTAGAGAAAGGCAGGAAATAACAGATGGCAAGAGCGATAGGTATGGTAGAATATGCAACCGTTTCTACCGGTATTCAGGCGGCTGATACATTGG
The DNA here is from genome assembly GCA_045636565.1 of Acutalibacteraceae bacterium. Taxonomy (GTDB): domain Bacteria; phylum Bacillota; class Clostridia; order Oscillospirales; family Acutalibacteraceae; genus UBA737. The sequence goes on along the minus strand of JAZTXU010000198.1, from coordinate 45 downwards.
TTAAAACTGCCGAAGTTGAAATTATTGAAGCGCAGGTTGTTTGTC
>JAZTXU010000197.1:0-6079 GCA_045636565.1 Acutalibacteraceae bacterium | reverse complement strand
TAGTTGGTTTATTGATTTTAATTATCACAAATCTGCAATTGTCAATCGCTATTATATCAAGATTTTTAGTTTAAGTCAAGATTAAGATTTTTATTAAACAGATTGAATGGATGTAAATTCTCAAAAGGGGGAATGTTTGTGTCAAGCAAATACGATAAGGAATTAAATAAAAAAGTTAAGGAACTGCGTCGCAAAAATGGGTATACACAAGAACAACTTGCTGAAATTTTAGATATGAAAACCAGCACATATTCACAGATGGAGCGTTTGGGTAAAATTCCGATCAATGTACTTGTGCGATTATCTGAGGTTTTTAAAATGGAGTTAATAGACCTTTTGGATTCTGAAAATAACGGAGAAGTTGCAAATTCAATATCAGAATCTGAAAAAGGAATTGTGTTTGATAGTTCAAATCCAAGTGTTATAGGTTTGAGTCAACCGCCAACAATTATTGCGGAACCGCAAGTTGAAAGAATATCTCTAACCAATCGCGAGGAAAATGCTATTATTATGCTCAGGAATTTATCTTACGCGAACAGGGAAGAAGTTTACGGGTTGATTAAAGAACTTCATGATAAGAAATATAAAAAGAAACTTTGAGTTGACAAAAATGATTGTTTTTAATAGAGGGTGAAAATATGGCTGGAAGAACAATTGCTGCAATTGCTACTCCTGCGGGAGATGGTGCGCTTGGTGTAATCAGAATCTCGGGCGAGGATGCAATAAATGTGGCAGACCGTGTTTTTGCTGCTTTTTCGGGAAAGAAACTAAGGGATCTTTCGGGATACAGTGCCGCTTACGGCGAGGTAAAAGAAAACGGAAAAAGGCTTGATGACGCGGTAGCACTTGTTTTTGTGGCGCCACATAGTTATACGGGTGAAAATACTGTTGAAATTTCTGTTCACGGTGGAAGTCTTATGCTGCGTTCGGTTTTGAGACTAATACTAAAAAACGGTGCCTTTTTAGCTGAGGCGGGCGAATTTACAAAGCGGGCATTTTTAAACGGTAAATTAGACCTGACAAAAGCCGAAAGCGTTATGGGTCTTATCTCTGCAAGAAGTGAATCTGAACTTCGCCTTTCGCGCACCGCTCATAGCGGAAGAGTTGTTAAAAAAATTGCAGAAATCGAAGAAAATCTTGTGGCACTAGATGCTTCAATAGCGGCATTTTCTGATTATCCTGATGAAGATATTGAGGGACTTGATTATGAAAATTTCAGTCGTATGTTAAATAGTGCAGAAGTATCACTTCAAAAAATGCTTAAGGATTATGATGCGGGCAGAGTTTTAAGTGAGGGTATAGTTACCGCAATAGTGGGAAGACCCAATGTTGGTAAATCAACACTTATGAATATGTTAAGTGGTGAAGAGCGTTCCATAGTTACTAATGTTGCCGGTACTACCCGCGATATAGTTGAGGATACCGTAATTGTAGGAGATGTAACACTCCGTCTTGCGGATACTGCGGGTATACACGATACAGAAGATACGGTTGAAAGCATAGGAGTAAAACTTGCAAAGGACAGAATTGAAACATCTCAGCTTATCCTTGCTGTGTTTGATTCTACCGAGCTTTTAAGTGGAGATGACTATGCGCTACTTGATTCAATAAAGGATAAAAACTCAATAATAATTCTTAATAAAACTGATTTGGCAGATAATATAACCGATACCGATTTTGGCGGTATGCCGGTTGTGAAAATTTCTGCAAAAGAGGGAAATGGTTATGATGAACTTGTGACTGCTATCGCCAAGGCTTCGGGAACTGCAAATCTTAGTCCTGACAGTGCAGTGCTTTTGGGAGAACGTCAGCGCGCCTGTGCCGAAAGAGCTCTTGATGGTGTTGTGGCGGCAAAAGAGGCACTGAATATAGGTTGTACAATGGATGCGGTTGGTGTTTGTGTGGATGATGCTCTGGCTGCTTTGCTTGAACTCACGGGTAAACGGGTTACAAATGAAGTAACCGATGAAATATTCCGCAGGTTTTGTGTGGGTAAATAAAAGAAGAATCCTATCGGAAAATCCGATAGGATTTATTTTTTTGAAATTATTTTTCTTTTTTCAAAACAATAGCAGTCCTGTTTGGTATATAGCATTTAAAACCATGCCATCCAATAGGTGTGGTAAAAGTTTCGTATTGAACCGAGGTGTCAACTCGTGAAAATCCTCCGAATTTTCGGTCATCAGAGGAAAGCACTACACGGTATTTACCTTTTGAGCCCACAGGAACAAAATATCCGTCAAAGGATTTTGTTGGGTGGAAATTAAAGATAAAAACTAAATCATTCTTTGTGTAGATAAGCATCTTATCATCCTGATGAAGCCATCTGTTTTCAGCTTGTAAATTAAGCAAATCTTCATCTTTAAGTAATTTTATCATGGCTTTATCAAAATCATAGAGTTCTTGGTATCTGAGATTTGGGTTATCCACCAAACTCCATTGTCTGCGACAGTAATGATAACTCCATCCGTTTCCTTCTCGCGGAAAATCTATCCATTCAGGGTGACCAAATTCGTTACCCATAAAATTAAGATAACCTTTTCCTGCAAGGGAAGCGGTAATTAGTCGTATCATCTTATGAAGTGCGATGCCTCGGTCAATTACAGGATTTTCACCGAATTTACTCATTCCGGTATACATATCGGCATCACAAAGTCTAAACATTATGGTTTTATCGCCGACCAAGGCCTGGTCATGAGATTCGCAGTAGCCTATATTTTTTTCCTCAGCACGGCTGATGTTGAGCTCATACCACAGTTTACCGATATCCCATTCGTCATCAGTAAATTCTTTAATGGTTTTTATCCATAAATCAGGCACTCCCATAGACAGACGATAATCAAATCCGATACCGCCGTAATTTATCGGAATGCACATCCCTGGCATACCTGACATATCTTCGGCTATTGTAATTGCATCGGGGTTTATTTCGTGGATTAATTCATTTGCTAACTGTAAATATGTAACTGCATCGGTATCGGTGTTCATTGAAAAGTACATATTATAATTCGTAAATGTACTTTCAAGCCCATGGTCGTGATAAAGCATGGAGGTTACACCGTCAAAACGGAAACCGTCAAAATGGAAGACCTCCATCCAATACTTAATATTTGAAAGTAAGAAATGTAATACCTCGTTCTTGGAGTAATTAAAAAGCTTGGTTCCCCATGCGCTATGATTACCCCTTTCACCCTTATGGAAGAACTGGTAAACTGTGCCGTCAAATTCGTTGAGACCTTCGTTAGTGTTCTTTACAGCGTGAGAATGTACAATATCAAGCAACACTGCAATACCCATTTCGTGAGCGGTATTTATAAGTTCTTTTAAATCTTTGCTATTGCCGTAACGCGAAGAAGCGGCAAAAAAGTTGGAAACCTGATATCCAAAGGAACCGTAATAAGGGTGTTCCATAATAGCCATTATCTGTATAGTATTATATCCAAGCTCTTTGATTCTTGGCAGGATATTTTCAGTAAACTCTTTATATGTACCAACAGCACCCTTTTCCTGAGCCATACCTATATGACATTCATAAATAAATGGTGTTTTTTCGGGGGTAAAGCTTTTATCGGTCCAGGGGAATTTTTCATCGATATTTTCAATTTCAGCACACCATAAATATGTTTGAGGGTCTTGTACAACTCGTGTGGCGTAAAGCGGAATGCGTCGCAATATCTCACCTGAGTTTATAACGATAGCCTGCACCTTTTCACCGGCTTTAAGGGCGTTTTTACCCTTTAGATGTACTTCGAAAATGCCGTTATCGAGTTTAGTCATTGGACAGGATTCGATATTCCAGTTGTTAAAATCTCCTGTAAGGTACATTTCATCGGCAGCAGGTGCCCATTCTCTGTACACCCAACCGTTGCGGGTGCGGTGAAATCCAAAGTAGTTATGACCGTTGGCAAAATTCTTTATTTTTTTTGTGTTGCCCAAAAGTTCTTTTCTCTTACGGAAAAAATTTTCTGTTCTTAAATTGATATCATTTTTAAAGGGTGCTAAATAAGGATCAATTTCCAAAATTTTATTCTTTGCACATAATTTCATACAAATCCCCCAATCTATGCCTATAATCATTATATCACATATTATTAATATATTTCAATTAAATGAATATGTTTAATTTTGTCGAAAGAAGAAAGTTTGTTACAAGTTTAAAAGATCACTCAGAGTACCAAGGCAACTGTTTTTCAGAATCAGCGTATTTGATTTTTATACCCTTATTCTTTAAAAAGGGCAAAACTTCATCTTCGGTATAGCTTACAGTTGTGTATCCATCTAAATCAAGTGAGGTTTTATCATTGAATAAAATCACATAGGAAGACCGTTCAATTCTGTCGTCATAGATATTATATCTGGCTTTAATATGATAGATATCTTCAATCTGGTTGTATTCATAGGTTTTAGAATTAAATTCAACCTTGTTTTCAAAAAACTTAACATCTTCGCTTATCATTAAAATTGCGAACAATATTGCAACTATAAAAGATGCAATAAATGAAATTAGAGAAAAATATTTTGTGCCTTTTTTTATAAATATATTTGAAATGTTTTTTCTTTGATTTTTAGTTAATTTCTTATTGGGCATATATTGGAAAAATGCGAAAGACCCAAATAGAGAGCAGAAAGTGGCACACAAAAAACCAAGATACCACGGGGCAGACAGATGTATAACGGTTTGGCTTGAAAAAATCAGGTTATATATTGCAAAAAAACCGCAAAATAAAACCGATGTTACAATAAAGAATAATATAAAAGCTTTGGCAAAAGATGAAAAACGCATAAAATCACTTAAAGCCTTTTCGGTATTACAATCTTCATCATAGAGCGAGAAGTTTTCATCTTTAATATTAAAAAGTAACTGTTTTTCGTATTCTAAAAGTTTTCCTTTTGAATTGAGTTCTTCGTATTTCTTTATTGCTTTTGACTTTTGATTTTTAGATAATAACGCATACGGTTTAAAGGTGGAAAACCTTGAAAAAAGATACCCATCACGAATGTTTTGTAAATTTTTAAAAAAGGTGTGAGCGTAATCGTTTTTATCTTCAATTTTTTTGAAATCAATATCGCTGTCTTTGAGATTATATACTGTTTTGTAATTTTTGAAAAGGCTATCTGCAAATAAAGAATTTTCATTCAAAATTTGTGATAACTGCGAGGTTACAAGATCCAAACTTGAAATAAGACTTTGAAAACAACTGTTTAATCTTTCAGCACTTTCAATGTTATAAAAATAACATGATTTGAAACTTTTTTGTTCCAAAAATGGGATTATATCGATTAAATGATAGTAAACAATACTATGTTTATTCAAAAAGACGATGCAATAAAGTGAACTAGGCTTATAATATAGAGATTCTTTTTTAATATATCTTAATTCTAATATGTATTGATAGAATTCTATACGGTATTTACAAATCTTTTTAGAGTCTTCAATTTCTTCGAATAATACATCCGATTTATTGCTTGAAAATTCTTTACAAAGTTCAATAAAATTTTCGGTAAGCATAAAGGTCTCCTTCCATTGTTAGTATAATTTTAAACTATTTGAGATAAATAATCAAGTTTTTTAAAAAAACACTTGATTATTTAATTAAGATGTGTTATAATGCCAAATGTTGTGAAAACCACACAAGCGCTGATAGCTCAGTTGGATAGAGCATCTGCCTTCTAAGCAGAGGGTCGGGGGTTCGAATCCCTTTCAGCGTGCCAAATTAACCACTGCACCATTTGGTGCGGTGGTTAATTTTTTTATATGGAGAAAGGGATTCGAACCATGAGAGGGCGCGAAACGTGAAGCAAAACAGTTCGGGGAACTGTTTTGTAGTGAAGCGGTGCGAATACGGGTACCGAAAGGCGGAGCCTTTGGGTCGTAGAGCAGGGAATACGCGAAGCGGATTTATCCCTTTCAGCGTGCCAAATTAACCACTGCACCATTCGGTGCGGTGGTTAATTTTTTTATATGGAGAAAGGGATTCGAACCATGAGAGGGCGCGAAAGAGGGCGCGAAACGTGAAATATTCTTAAATTTTTTTATATTGCAACGCCAGTTCGGTTTTATATATTTCTTGAACTGCCT
>JAZTXU010000196.1:0-6904 GCA_045636565.1 Acutalibacteraceae bacterium | reverse complement strand
GCTGATGGTAAATACTATGTGTGTTACTGCCTTGTTCCAAAAGAAGGATATGCATTTGATGCTTCAACCGAGTTCTTTATAAACGGCAGAAAAGCAGTTATAAGTACAGCAAAAACAACAGACGGAAAAGACGGTATGACGGCTTTAATTACCAATATTGTTCCAACCGATGGTAAGAAGGAAATCGCAACACTTGATTTGTCGGTTACAACACCCAAGGATGGTGAAAAACCTGATTATACCAAGATAGACGGCACGGGTTATTTCAGTGATAACGGAATCAACGGAACAAGCACAAGAATTTATAAAAACGGTATTGCTTGGTATAAGTCAGCCTCATCAGTTATAAGCCCTGGCACAACCGAAACCTTTAAAGGTGGTACAGAATATACCGTGAAAATTGCAATTACACTCAAAGACGGTTATAAGTTTAGTAAATCGTTGACCGCTAAAATCAACGGTAAAACTGCAACGGTTGAGACATTTGATGACGGCAGTATAAATGTATCAGCAAAACTTACGGCACTGAACAAAAACCATAAACATATCGATTCTGATTGGAAAACAGATAAGGAAAATCATTGGAAGATGTGTACAGATGCGGTTTGTGGTATGACCACTGTGGAAAAAGAGATTCACAAGGATGCAAATAAAGATAATAAGTGTGACACTTGCGGTTATGCTATCCCGAAAGAAGAAAAGCCTATTGAAACTACACCTTCTGACAAGACTCCTACTACCGATAAACCTGATGACAAAACACCTATTACAAGCACTCCTGTAATTCAGGATCCGACAACAAGTGAACCTGATTCAAGTGAACCTGATTCAAGTGAGCCTGCAGATACAACCCCTCCAGAGAGTACCGATAATGCCGTTGTTGAAGACACTGCAAATGATAATGGTAATACTACTGAAAATGATGGCAAGAATAAAGATGAATCATCTTCGACATGGATTTGGATTGTTATAGTTGCGGTAATTGTTTTGGGTGCAGGTACCGCAGTTATTATTGTTAAAAAGAAGAAAAAGTAAACCGATAGGTGATATAAAAAACTCTTGACAATGCGGTCAAGAGTTTTTTTGTTGGGTGTCTTTAGACGCAGGAAATAAACCACCGGTTGAACCGGTGGTTTTGATTCAGTTTAGTTTAAGTTTTTTCTATATTCAGCGGGAGTTACCTGATAGTATTTTTTAAAGCTGCGGTTAAAATTTCTTAAAGAGGTGAAGCCACTGTCATAAGCACATTCTATAATGGAAAAATCCGAGTTTTCCATTAAGTAACAAGCGTGACTCAACCTTGAATGATTAACATAAGAATTGAATGAAATTCCCACAGTTTTTCTGAAATAACGGGATAGATAAGAATAGTCGTATCCTGTGCTTTGGGCAAGCTCTAAAAGGGAACAACCCTTATTGTAATTGTTTTCCACAAATGAAAATATTTTATGAAGAAGCCCCTGTTTATCTGACTGCTTTTGAGTATATTCTGCATTTAGGTCAAACTGACTGCAAAGCAAATAAAGAACCCCTTTTCTTTGCGAGGTTTTTGATTGGGGAGTGAGCCTTGAAAGAGCGTCAATCAGAAAACTGTCAGGGATAAATTTGTTATTAACGGGTATTTTATCAATAAGCTTTGATGAAAATGCCTGCACCAATTTGGGTGAAAAAATACATAATAAGTGCTTGCTGTTTTTCGATTGCAGAGAATGTATCTGATTGGGAAAAATCAGTAAAGCCTCATTTTCTTTAACCAAAAAATCGTTATTGTCAACTGTTATTTGCATTTCGCCCGAAAGTATGATTATAATTTCAAAGCATTGATGCAGGTGTGGCTGGAAACTGAAATTTTCACCGCTTTCAAGCTTTAAATAGTCGGGTGAGCCGAGATGATTAAATTGATACAGCATAGTTATACCTCGAAAGTCAAATTTTGTCTATTAATTATATCCTAAATTGCTTGAAATGTCAAATTTATCGCTTTATAATATCTATAATAGTCCATTTGAGGAGGAAAAACGTTGAAATATTATATAGGAGCAGACCTTGGAACCTCTGCTTTAAAGTTGTTACTTGTAAATAGTGACGGGGAAATTGAAAATACGGTATCAAAGGTGTATCCCGTAGATTTTCCGCATCCCGCTTGGAGCGAGCAATCACCCGAAGATTGGCGAAAGGCGTTAGTTGATGGAATAAAAGAATTAACCCATGATTATGAGCCTTCGCTTATAAAGGGTATCGGCGTTGGGGGACAGATGCATGGACTTGTTGTCCTTGATAAGGATGATAATGTTATCCGCCCCGCCATTCTTTGGAATGACGCAAGAACAGATAAGGAAACCGAATACCTTAATACAGTAATCGGCAAGGATAAGCTATCACAATACACAGCAAATATTGCTTTTGCAGGTTTTACCGCGCCAAAGCTTTTATGGCTTAAAAACAACGAGCCGGAAAATTTCGAGAAAATAAGCAAGATAATGCTCCCTAAGGATTATCTGAATTACATTCTCACAGGTATTCATTGCACAGATTATTCCGATGCTTCGGGATTTTTACTGCTTGATGTTAAGAACAAGTGTTGGTCTTCGGAAATGCTTGAAATTTGCTCGATTACCGAGAATCAAATGCCAAAGCTTTTTGACAGTTATGAAAAGGTTGGAGGTTTACTTCCCGAAATTGCAAAGGAACTTAATTTGCCTGAGGATATAACAGTTGTGGCGGGTGCGGGTGACAATGCCGCTGCGGCAGTTGGAACGGGAACAGTTTCTGACGGTAAATGTAATATTTCTCTCGGAACATCGGGTACAATTTTCATTTCATCAGATAAATTCTCGGTTGACCCCCTTAATGCGCTTCATTCCTTTTGTCACGCAGACGGTGGATATCACCTTATGGGATGTATGCTCTCTGCTGCATCTTGCAACAAATGGCTTTGTGAGGATATTTTTAAAACTAATGATTATTCTGCCGAGCAGATAGATATTACCGATGAAAAATTAGGCAACAATGATGTATTCTTCTTACCCTATTTAATGGGAGAAAGAAGCCCTATAAATGATACAGATGCCAGAGGTACCTTTACGGGACTTAGAATGGATACAAAGCGCTCCGATATGGTGCAGGCGGTGCTTGAGGGTGTGGCTTTTGCTATTCGCGATAGTTTCGAGGTAGCGCGTAATTCGGGCATAAAAATCGATTATAGCGGACTTTGCGGAGGGGGAGCAAAATCACCCTTGTGGCAGAAGATTTTTACGAATGTGCTTAATATTAAAATCGGAATCCCTCAAACCGAGGAAGGCCCCGGCTACGGCGGTGCGATTTTAGCTATGGTAGGCGACGGTGAATACGCTACCGTAAAGGAATGCTGTGATAAGTTTGTGAAAATCAAAAAGGTTATTGAGCCTGACCGTGAGATAGCCGCAAGATATGAAGAAAAATATCAGAAATTCAAGAAAATATATCCTGCTATGAAGCAGTTGTTTAAAGAAATTAAGTGAGGTAACAAAAAATGAGTGAGATTTTTAAGAATATTTCTAAAATTAAATTTGAGGGAAAAGAAAGCAAGAATCCTTTAGCTTTCAAATATTACGACGAAAACCGCGTAATTTTAGGTAAAACAATGAAAGAGCATTTGCCCTTTGCAATGGCTTGGTGGCATAATCTTTGCGCTTGCGGTACCGATATGTTTGGTCGCGATACGGGGGAAAAATCCTTCGGTGCCGAGAAAGGTACTATGGAGCACGCAAAGGCAAAGGTTGATGCAGGCTTCGAATTTATGCAGAAATTAGGTATTGAATATTTCTGCTTCCACGATGTTGACTTAGTTCCCGAGGCTGACGATATTAAGGAAACCAACCGCAGACTTGATGAAATTACTGATTACATTCTTGAAAAAATGAATGAAACAGGTATCAAGTGTCTTTGGGGTACTGCAAATATGTTTTCTAATCCCCGTTTTATGAACGGTGCAGGCAGTACAAACTCTGCAGATGTATATTGTTTTGCGGCAGCTCAGGTTAAAAAAGCGCTTGAGCTTACTGTTAAACTTGGCGGTAAGGGTTATGTTTTCTGGGGTGGCAGAGAGGGTTATGAAACCCTTCTTAATACCGATGTTAAGTTTGAGCAGGAAAACATTGCTTCTCTTATGAAAATGGCGGTAGAGTATGGCCGTTCAATAGGTTTTGAGGGTGATTTTTACATAGAACCCAAGCCGAAGGAGCCTATGAAGCATCAGTATGATTTTGATGCCGCTACCGCAATAGGCTTTGTAAGACAGTACGGTTTAGATAAAGACTTCAAGATGAATATTGAAGCTAATCATGCAACTTTGGCAGGTCACACCTTCCAGCACGATTTAAGAATTTCTGCAATGAACGGTATGCTCGGCTCTATTGATGCAAATCAGGGCGACTATTTACTCGGTTGGGATACCGATGAGTTCCCCTCAAATGTATACGAGGCTACGATGTGTATGTATGAGGTTATAAAGGCAGGCGGTCTTACAGGCGGATTCAACTTTGACTCAAAGACAAGAAGACCGAGTTACACATACGAGGATATGTTCCACGCATTTATTTTGGGAATGGACACCTTCGCTTTAGGTCTCATTAAGGCTGCCGAAATTATTGAAGACGGCAGAATTGATAACTTCGTAAAAGAAAGATATTCAAGCTTTAACGATGGTATTGGCAAAAAGATTAGAAGCGGAGAAACCAATCTTTGCGAATTGGCAGCTATTGCTGAAGAAATGGGCGCTCCCGAGCTTCCCGGAAGCGGCAGGCAGGAATATCTAAACTCGGTTTTGAATCAGATTTTATTTTCATAATTAATTAGATTTATTATTAAGGAACGGCCCCTGTGCCGTTCCTTTTAAGTTATAGAACAAAGCCCAGGGGGACTTGACCCCTGGGCTAAAGCGGGCTATTTTGCATATAATGTTTTGCAGACCTTTTTATACTTAATTTGTTGTTAATTTAATGTGCTTGAGAGTTTGGTTTATTCTGTCAGATATTTTAACGGTACCCACTCCAAAAATGGTGGTGTGCAGGGTATCATTTATGGGTTTGTACCAATATTCATCAATGCTTTCAATTCCGTTTGCCAATCCCAAAACAGAGCCTACTGTAGCACCGTTGCAGTCAGTGTCAAAGCCGGTTTCAACTGCCATGCATATAGATTTTCCGTAATCTCCTTTTCCGTAAAGGAGAGCGGCGGTAACTATCATTGCATTCGGAATTGTATTGCACCAACCATGACCGGTGTGCTCATTATATTTTTTGTGGATATTTTTAAAGCAATCATTTTGTGAAACACCGTTTCTGTAATCCTCCACTAGAGACGTAATCTCTTTATAAAGCCGTGAAGTATAGGGAATTTCAGCAATACCCGCAAGAATAATATCTTCGATACTATCTGTAACAGCTGCAGCGGCTAACATGGCTGCAACAAACATCTCGCCGTAAATACCGTTCTTTGTATGAGAAATTGAGGCGTCGCGCCAAGCCATTTCAGCGGCAAGCTCGGGATTACCTACATTAATATAGCCAAAATAATCCGCTCTTATCTGTGCTCCTATCCATTCACGGTAGGGATTTTTATATATAGCGGATTTGGGCGGTTCATAGCCTTTAATAAAGTTGCAAAAAGCCACTCTTTCGGCAGTGCAGTAGGCATTCTTATTCTGCATATTAATCCAGGCACGCGATACATCATAAGGCGTGAAATCTTTGCCGTATGTTTCAATTATTTCTTGGTATAAAACGGTGTAGTTAGTGTCATCGTCAGCGGGCATACCATCAATCTTATCAGCATATTCGCGACTTGCTAACGGATAGTTGTATTTATTTAAAATTTCATCATTCAAATCACTGCTCAATATATATTTGTGCATTGGATAATTGCCTGTTTCCTTTAAAAAGGGAATAAGCTCGTTTGTTCTGATGCCTTCAACAGTTTTGCCTAACATACAACCGCAGATTCTGCCTATCCAAGCACCCTTTATTTTGTTTTCAAGGTTGTTAATTTCGTTTTTCTTAAAAGAATAGGGTTTTCTTAAACTCTTAATTGCATCAAGGTTGGAAGGTTCGTTAAATTCGTAATTTTCTCTTTGCTTTGCGTTTATAACAATATCAAACAGAATATCGCCGAAACGCTTCTTTATTTCGTTTTTGGGCAGATGTGAAACTGCGGTAAAAATATCCTTGTATCTTTCAATATCAAGCCCCTCATCAAAGGATTGCTCATATTCAGTAGGCAGATTGGAAGAATAAAATTCCCAATCGTGTATATTACTGTACTGCGGTTTTATACTTTGGGTATTTTTCATTTCTTCAACCAAACGGTTATTGTTTCCAAGAATCAGAGCATCAAGAGAAACTCCGAAATACTTTGAAATAGTAATAAGTTTTGAAAGTTCAGGTACACTGTTGCCGTTTTCCCATTTCTGTACTGATTGTTGAGATACATTAAACAGAGCCGCAAACTGATCCTGCGACATATTTGTAGCGCTTCTTAATTTACTGATAGCATTTCCGATTGTCATAAAAACCACTTCCTTGGTTTGATTATATAATAAGTCTTGGATATAAACAATAAATCTGCAATTGTAAAATTCACAATTGCTGGTTGTAATATTAAAACTTAACGCCATTGAAACCGACTTTATAGGTGGGTTTAATGGCGTTATTGCTTTAAATAACAGTAAATACTTTTGTTTTGTTTTGAAGGGCACTTTGCAGTTTTTCGCAATGTGCGGTAATAGCTTCGTCTGTTTGGGCTTCGCCAAAATCGGTGTATTCCTTGCCCGAGATTTTATATTTTGAACTTATCGCAAAAATACCATTTTGAATAGCCGAATATTTCAGCAACATCTGTGGCTAAAAGCGGCTCTTTTATATTATCG
>JAZTXU010000195.1:0-2097 GCA_045636565.1 Acutalibacteraceae bacterium | reverse complement strand
CCCGAAAGAGTTGTGTATGTTTCCTGCGACCCCGCTACAATGGCAAGGGATATTAAAATATTCGATTCTTACGGATATAGGCTTATTGAATACACCCCTGCCGATTTATTCCCGAGAACTGCACATGTTGAGACGGTCTGTCTGCTGTCAAAGAGATAATTGGAACTTTAAGGTAAACAAATGAAAAAGCAGATTGCAAATATCATAACAATTAGCCGAATTTTATGTGCTATTTTTCTATTGTTTTGCCCTGTGTTTTCCGCAACTTTTTATATCTTATACCTATTTTGCGGAATCACCGATATTATAGACGGAAGAGTCGCAAGGAAAATCGAGGGTGTCAGCAAATTTGGAGCAAAATTAGATACTGTAGCAGACATTGTGTTTGTGGCCGTGTGTTCTGCTAAAATACTGCCTCTGATGCATCTTCCCATTTGGTTGTGGATTTGGATTGCTGTTATAGCAATTATCAAAATCGGGAATTTTCTTTGGGGGTTCATTTGTAGCAAGCAGTTGATATCCTTGCACACCTTTTTGAATAAAGTTACGGGCTTCTTATTGTTTCTTTTCCCTTTGACACTTAATTTTATTGAACCTAGGTATAGTTCTGTGGCAGTATGTTCTCTGGCTATGCTAGCAGCAATCAAAGAGTGGTATCATATAAGAACGGTCAGAGAAATCTTTTAGCCTTGCAAATGCTGCCGCCCATGTGTAAACAGTTGCACTTTGGGTGCGCACAATCTAAAATACAAAATTAGGCTACATTAAACGATATAGAGGAAAATATGAACGAATTAAATTTAAAATGTCCGCACCGTAAAAAGTGCGGCGGATGTCAGATACAAAATCTTACTTATGAAAAGCAATTAAGATTTAAACAAGTTAAAGTTATTAAACTGCTTGGCAAATACCACCATGTTAATGAGATTATCGGCATGGCAAACCCTTACCATTACCGCAACAAGGTGCAGGCGGCTTTCGGCGAGCGTAAAGGTGAAATTATTTCCGGTGTTTATCAGTCTTCAACACATAATATTGTTCCGGTTGACAGTTGTCTTATTGAAGATGAAAAGGCTGATGAAATCATTGTCACAATAAGAAAACTCCTTAAAAGCTTTAAGCTTCGCGCATTTAATGATGTTACAATGAAAGGCTTTTTGCGACACGTTCTTATAAAACGTGGATTTTCAAGCGGTGAAATTATGGTGGTGCTTGTAACCTCCCAAATGGATTTTCCAAAGGAATCAAAGTTTGTGAATGCCCTGCTTTCACGCCACCCTGAAATCACCACCATTGTGCAAAATGTGAATAACAAATTCACAAGCCTTATTTTAGGTGAAGAAAGCCGTGTGCTTTACGGGGACGGATATATCGAGGAAGATTTATGCGGATTCCGCTTCAGAATCTCACCCAAAGCCTTTTATCAGATAAACCCGATACAAACCGAGGTGCTTTACAATAAAGCTATTGATTTTGCAGAACTCTCAGGCACCGAAAAGGTGCTTGACGCTTATTGCGGAACGGGTACAATCGGTATTATTGCCTCCAAAAAAGCAGGCAAGGTTGTTGGAGTTGAACTAAACCCCGATGCCGTAAAAGACGCCAAGGTAAATGCCGATTTAAACAACATTAAAAACATCGAGTTTTTCGAGGATGATGCAGGCAAATTTATGGTTAAAACCGCACACGAAGGCGGTAACTTTGATGTTGTTATAATGGACCCGCCAAGAGCCGGTGCCAGCCCCCAATTTTTGCGTTGTCTTACTGAATTGGCACCAAAAAAAGTGGTTTATGTCTCCTGCAATCCCGAAACACTCGCACGTGATTTATCTTATCTCACAAGAAAAGGCTATATGGTCAGAAGAATCCAACCTGTTGATATGTTCCCTCATACTGAGCATGTTGAAACTGTTGTGCTTTTAAAGCGCACAGTTTCCGCGATATAAATTCCCGAAGGAATTTGCGATATGTACCTTGTACACGATATATCTTCAATACGATATGTCCCTGCGGGACACGAATGGGAATTTATATCATATCGCAACCGAACAACGTGAGGTTATATCGCATTTATTTTTAAATATATCGCACGAGCAC
>JAZTXU010000194.1:0-1712 GCA_045636565.1 Acutalibacteraceae bacterium | reverse complement strand
GTGAAGTGATGCTACGCATCGTGAAGTGCCTGCGGGCGTGGGTGGCACACTTAACTTCACTTTGTGCGTTAGCACAATACTTCACAGCGGTATTGCCGCTACTTCACTTGGGCGAAGCCCGAACTTCACTGAATGTTGCTTGTTTCGGTGTTTTCTTCGTTCTTCTCAAATATAATTTTAAACGAATACTTAAGTTGTAATCTGTTTGTCATTCAAAAATTCATGACTCTGAAGAACTTATTATTAAATCTTCATTTACGGCAATATTCTCTTCTGCGGACACTATTCGGGTTAAAATCATTCCCGATGAGGTTTCTTCTATTTCTTCACTTATTATTTTATAATCGGTAACTCCCTCTGCCTTTAATTTTTCTTCAATTTCAAGGCAGAGTTTTTCTTTTAGTTTGTCGCGAGTATAGGTAACCTCGTAAATCTCGGTGAATCGAAACTCTTTTTTATGTATTTTAATGGGCAGTTTTACCCCAAAAAGGGATAAACTATTTTCGTCTGTTTTCTCGTTATAACTACCCCTCTCACTCCCAAGATAAAGCGGTATTTTTAATGTGAAAAGTTCTAAAACACTTTTGGTTTTCAGTTTTCCGTTTTCTTCTGTGATTTTTTGTTTAAAATCCGCTTTGGCGGTAACGCTTCTTTCGGTGGTAGCGGTAATAACCCCGCTTGAAGGCACGAATTTCGTACCCTCAAGCCTTTCGATTATCCCCGAAACCAAAACATCCCCCGCCTTTACCGTATCCCCCTTTTTAACAATACAGTTGCCCGAGGTTACATTGATTTTTATGATTATTCCGTCCGCCTTTGCTTTAAGATTGGAAGGCGGATTGTTTTTTGGTTTTTCATTTTTAATTTCACTCACATTCACGGTGAGTCGGCATCCTTCAACATTTATTGAAGCCCACGCGAGCGAATCAATTTTTAAAAGCAACCTTTCCCTTTGGGTTTTGGGGTTAATGCTGTTTCGCGAAATACCTTCGGTTATTCCCAAATCCTTCAAAGCGGATATAATCTTACCGCTCTCAATTTTATTATTTCCAACAACATCAATTATCCAAATTCGGCTTGACATAAAACTCAAAAAAATCACAAACACCACTGCGCCTATAAGCACGCTCACCCTCTTGCGGTTTTTAGCAATTTTAAAGGGTAAACCGTGCTTTTTTAAAATATGCACCTTTATACCGCTATTTTTCAAAATAGGGCGTATATTTTTAAAATCATGCACCGAAACCGAACTTTCAATACCACCTTTTGAAAGTCTTGTGTTCCATAAATGAATTCCGCCCGAGGTGGTTAAATTGAGTATTTTTTCAGGAAATTCGCCACGAAAAATAACCGTTAAATACCCGATAATATATCTGTAAATCCAAAGCACAACATCACCCTAAACGCAAAATTCCACCGAAGAAAGTTTGCCCTTAACCGTCATCTGCCTTTCTTCGTAAAAAACTATATCAAATCCGCTTCCGCAAAGTATTAAAGACCCCTTCTCAAGTTTCAGTTTCAAATATGTGTCGGTGTATTCGAACACCCCGTAACACCCTTCAATATTTATTCTGCTGTTGCCCGAAATCTGAATCTGCGTTCCCGATATAATATCCGTATCGAGTATACTGTCGTTATACCGAAACAAGTGCCAACTCCGTTTTTTATCCGTCTTTTCGATTTTGAGTTTTTTTGCCAACTGCCTTCCTCCA
>JAZTXU010000193.1:0-7972 GCA_045636565.1 Acutalibacteraceae bacterium | reverse complement strand
TCTCGAAGAAGATGTTGATGTTATGAAAAAAGAACTCATTTCAAGCCATTTCGCACGCCTTGCCGAAGGAAATTGCAGTGCCGATGTAAGCCCCTACTATTCTTCTATTATATCAGGATTGGAACGCGTTGCAGACCATCTCGTTAACGTGGGATTCAGTATTGTTAATCCTATCGGCTCTCAAAAAGCCGATGCACAGTGAGTTTAAATCATAAAAAACTCGTATCCGTCCATTAGAGTCCCTTATCCGCAAGCCGCGGATTTATGGGCTGTAAGCATTTTTCAAAAGCAAATAATCTTTTAAAAAAGCAGAACTTTGCATAAAAAATCCGCCCGAGTTTCCTCGGGCGGATAGTTTTGTTTTATAAACCTAATTACTTAGATTCTTTGATAGCGTTTTGCGATATGTTTTGCGGTGCAAAACGCGATATATTTGCCTATTGGCAAATGCGATATAGCTGCTGCGCAGCTGCGATATGATATAAATCCCCACACGCCCGCAGGCATATCGCATCGAAGATATATCGCACCGCTTAAGCGATATATCGCAAATCACGCAAGGGATTTATATCGCTGCTAACAAAAAACTGCCTTCCGAAGAAGGCAGTTTTATTGTTAGCAATTAGCCCTTGATAGCAGCCTGTGGGCAGTACGCAAAAGAGGGTCAAGCGCTGCGATTATACTTCTATTTTAGCAATTCTTACGACGAAATCTTGCCCATATTCAAACGGTTTAGAGTTAATATTTATCTCGCTATCACTCTGGGTAAAGTTAAGTGCTTCTCCACTGTCAAGCCAACATACCGATTTGACCTTTTTGTTAAACGGGAAAATATTGTCGCAATTAAAATTATTATTTATAGTAACATTTTCATTACCATTAATGCTTAAATCACTCATAAAAAGGTAATAAGTGTTGTCGTTACGAAGAATAAAGTTGTTTGGCTTATCTTTAATTTCAATATCAGTAGGTTCAGGAATATGCAATGCCTCATCGTTTAGATTGCTCCATTGTCCTAAAATCTCTAATGCGCCCTTATCAATAGTGCGAAGGCTTCCGTCCGCTTTTGGGCCCACATTAAAAAGAAAATTAGACCTATATCTGCGGCAAATAGCAAAACTGTTAATAAGATGCTCCAAAGGTTTAAAATTAAAATCGTTTTTCGCATATCCCCAATGGCTAGCGAAAGTTTCGCACATTTCACTTGCAATATATTTTGGGGAACATTCAAGATTTATTGGTTGAGGTCTGCCACGTTCAAAGGTGACACTGTCAAGTTCAATATGACCTAGTTCACCACGTTTACTAAGACCTGTATTATTTATTATCATAGTATCTGGCTGAAAACTTCTAATAAGAGAATAAAGCGCGTCCTCTTCCCAATCTTCATTCGGTTTATCCCACATTCCGTCAAACCAAAATCCGCCTATTTTTCCATAGTTTTTGCAAAGGATTTCTATACTTTTTCTTAAATATTTTAAGTATTCTTTAAAGTTGTTTTTGTAGCTTTCTTCGTGCCAATCTAAAAGAGTATGATAGAAAAAAGGTATAATGCCGTATTTGTTGCAAGCGTCCACAAATTCTTTTACAATGTCTCGACCACACACATTAGGCGCATCATAGGTATTTAATCCGCAAGTATCATAAAGAGAAAATCCATCGTGATGTCGAGTAGTTAGTGTTATATATCGGCAACCTGCCTCTTTTGCAATTAAAACCAATTCCTCGGCCCAGTTTGTTTTAGGAGCAAAACTATCAAGTGTTTTAAGATATTCGCACCAAGGTATATTTAAACTGAGTTTTGCCCATTCACCTTTTCCTATAACGCTGTAAAGACCAAAATGCACAAACATACCAAAGCCGAGTTTTTCAAATTCCTTAATTCTTTTTTCAACAATCATAAAAACACCTTTTTTTATAAGTTGTCCGTATTATACCATAAAAAACCAAAAATGTAAATCCCAACCGATTGCTCGGTGGGGATCCATTATTGGGAAATATTAGCCCTTGATAGCAGCCTGTGTTGCGAAGAAGTAAAGGGGGTATTTGGTGCAAAAGCAACATTGCTCTTTCCTTTTCTGCCCTCAACATTACAAGAAATAGCATTTTCGGGTGAATATCGCATATACCAATCAAAGCCGTCTTTTGAAACAACGATTTTTTCTTACCCATAATGGTTTACTCCTTTCTGTAAAAATGGTGTCTTGTGTTATCGGCATTGTCGGTTTCGGCGTGTCCGAAACCGTTAATGCCGATAACGAGGACGATTTTTCAAGGCGAAAACCAATGCTTTCGCCTTACTGCTTATGTTCAGATGAAGCGGACCCACGGTCCACCAAAAAGGCAACGAACATTTTCGATTGCCCAAACTCGCCCATTGGCGAAGCACCAACCAATCGGGTAGCAACCGATTAAGATTGATTGTATAACATTGCTCATTTATTTCCTTTTCATTTATGCAATAAACAATGTTATACCTTTTTTGTTGTGTGTGCTGTTTAATTCCTCCTTCTTTTAATAAGTGTGTTTTTTCTTTGTTTTTAAATTCATCCTTCATATATGTCTTAAAGACAATAAAAGCTTAATCTTGTTTTAAAGCTAAAGCAAGAAAATCTTAATAACTCTATTTACTCATAATCTTAATAATTCTTTTGTTTTAATCTTAAACATTCTTTCTCTTTTAAAATCTTAATAACCCTAAATAATCCTTTGTTAATGACAACGATTCTTCATGATTATATAATCATAATTACTAATCATGATTATATAAAGATTATAAACATTATAAAGATTTAAAAAACCGAAAGTTTTTCTTTTGTAGGGTATTGCTTTTTTTGGTTTTTTGTAGTAAAATAGTAAAGTAGTTAGTTAACTTATTTACTCTGGAGGTGGTAAGGTGGCAACAAAAGCTTATGCGGAGGGTAGTTTCGGGGCATATTTCGTAAAGCTTATTAAAAATCACAATTATTCGCAGGTGAAATTTGCTTCTGATTTGGGTGTGTCTAAAACATACTTGTTCGATATATTTAATGGACGAGTAAAACCGCCCACACCCGATATGCAAGACCGCATTGTTGAACTTTTATGCTTGACTGACAGCGAAAAAAATGATTTTTACAGCAAGGCAGCTGACGGACGGCACGAATTACCCAAAGATATTGTAGAATATCTTACAAACAATAAAACCGAGATTGATAGTCTTAGAGAAAGAATGAGGACTTAATTATGGCAAACGAGGCAAAAACATGTGCTATTTTTCGCGATATGCTCAGAAGCAAAGGTTATTATGATAATACCGATGTTGTAGTAGAAGAACAAAAAAGTGATAACGCAAAAATAGATAAATTATTAAAAAATGCATCCAAAAAGGGAAATAAAAACGGATATCCAGACTTTATTTTATATTCAAAAGCTTATCCCGAACTTATTGTTGTAGTTGAAGCCAAAGCTGATATAAATAAACACGAAAGCAATACACAGGACAATTATGCCGATTATGCAGTTGACGGTGCATTGTTGTATGCTTCTTTCTTGTCAAAAGAATTTGATGTTCTTGCAATAGGAATTAGCGGAGAAGAAGAACACCGCTTTAAGATTTCTCATTACCTACACTTGAAAGAAGATAAAAAGGCCTATCCTCTTTTTGACGATAGCCTCTTAACAATTAAAGAATATTTTGACGGCATCAACCAGAGTAATTATAAGTTTAATCAGGATTATGCAAAACTGATTGCCTACACAAAAACCCTGAACGAAACATTGCATGCCAAAAAAATTAAAGAATCGCAACGTGCTTTGTTGATAAGTGGTATTTTGATTGCGTTAAAAGACCGAGCATTTAAGGATGGATATAAAAAGCACGAAAGAGTAGCACAATTAGTTAAGGCTCTTTATACCGCCATAGAAGGACAGTTATCAAGTGGCGATATACCGCAAAAGAAAATTGATGTTTTAACACAGGCATTCAGTTTTGTAAAGACCAATCCTGCACTAACAGATGCGAAAACAGGCAAAAAACTCCTTGAAGACCTTATTGATGAAATTGACCGTGAAATAAATGGGTTTATGGTCACACATCAATATGTTGATACGGTTAGCCAATTTTATATAGAGTTTTTAAGATATGCTAACAACGATAAAGGTCTTGGTATCGTTTTAACTCCACCTCATATAACAGATTTATTTGCAGAGTTGGCAGGTGTTGATAAAAACAGCATTGTGTTAGATAACTGTTGTGGCACAGGTGGATTTTTAATCAGCGCAATGAAACGTATGCTTATTGATGCCAAAGGAGACCAAGCAAAGGAAAAAGATATCAAAGGAAAACAGTTGATTGGTATCGAGTTTCAAGACGATATTTACACACTGTTAATTTCCAATATGATTATCCATAGGGACGGCAGAACAAACATTTATTGGGGAGATTGTTTTAAAGAAACAGAAGATGTTAAAAAGAATTTCAAACCAACCGTCGGTCTTTTGAATCCGCCATACAAAAGCAAAGCTTCTGATATCGAGGAGTTTGAATTTATTTTAAACAATCTAGACGCATTAGAATCTGGAGGCACTTGTATAGCGATTATCCCTATTAGTTGTGTAATTGAAAAGTCAACTATTGCAGAAAACCTCAGAAAAAGGGTTTTAGAAAAGCATACACTCGAAGCGGTCCTTTCTATGCCAGAGGAATTATTCCATAATTCCAAAGTAAATACGGTTACTTGTGCAGTAATTATAACTGCTCATAAACCTCATCCAAAGGGCAAGAAAACATGGTTTGCATATTGCCGAGATGATGGCTTTGTGAAAATGAAAAATAAAGGACGTATTGATACAAATCATACATGGGATAGCATTCGTGAAAAATGGGTTTCTGCATTTAGAAATCGAGAAGTAATCGACAAATTCAGTCTTATGCGCGAGGTAACAGAAAAAGACGAATGGTGTGTAGAGGCTTATCTTGAAACTAATTATGATGAATTTACTTTCGAGGACTACGAAACAACCGTCAAAAAATATCTAATGTTTAACTTTATGGATATGTCTGGTATGTCGGGAGGTGGCGAGGAAAATGAAGACTTGTAAAGTCAGCGATTTATTTAATGTTCAATATGGAAACTCCCTTGAGTTGGTGTATTTAGAAAAAGATTTAAATGGCGTGAACTTTATTTCAAGAACAGCAAAACGCAACGGCGTTTCAGACAAGGTTAAGCTTATCCCTACGGAAAAACCTTTTCCCGCAGGCGCTCTAACGGTAGCTGTTGGAGGAAGCGTTTTAGAGACCTTTTTACAACAATCGCCATTTTATACAGGCTTTCATGTAATGGTTTTAACACCAAAGGTGGAAATGAGCACTGCGATTAAATTGTACTATTGTCATTGCATACGAGCCAACCAATATAAGTATAGTTATGGGAGACAAGCTAACGCAACTTTATCGGATTTGCCAATACCTACCTTAGATAGTATCCCTCAATATGTACTTTCTATATCCATAAAAGAATATGGCGAATCATTGATTAAACAAACAGATTTCCCCGAAAACACCGCTGTATATCCCGAAAACATAAAATCTGTTCCATTGGAAGATTTGTTTATTGTAAAGAACGGAATAGCATCTTCGCAAGTTGTTAGAAACAGTTTTAAAGAAAGCGAAACTTGGATTCCCTATATTAGACCATCTTATCGACAAGAAACAAGTATAGATGCTTTTGTGAATAAGAAACTTGTAACAGACGACAAAATATTTCCTGCTGGAACTCTTTATGTTTCTACCGATGGTCAAGGTAGTCATACATTTTCATATGTTTCCACTTTTGAGTTTGTTCCTAACAGTAATGTATCCGTTTTAATACCTCGTCGTGATATGAGCTTACAAGAAAAACTATATTATGCTCATTGTATAACAAACAACAGGTATAAATTTTCATATGGTAGAAAACCCAAAGGTGATAGACTCAAAGAAATACTTATTCCCGAATATCCCCCTAAATATGTTACAGATTATACTATTGATAAAGTAGTAAATAGTTTTTCTGAGATTTTGGATATAGTGTAATTTTAATAAAACACACAACAAATACCCCCCGACGATTTCTCGTCGGGGGGGTTACTCTTATACATAGATATTGACTTTTAAGTCGTTCCACCTGTGTATGCGGTGTTTGGTGCTATCTTTATACAGATATGCTTTCGCATCGTCTAAATTAAGCACAAACTCCGTTACTTTGGTGAATGGGTTATTATTTCCCACTTTCCTTAATTGCAACCTGTGGTGCAATAAGATGTGCTACAGACTAAGAACATAGAACTTTTTAAAAATTCTTTATTTAATCTCCGTTTTCCAATTCAGATTCGGTTTTTTCTTCTGTTTCGTTTTGAGACTCAGGTTCTTCTTTTTCGGTTTCTTCCTCAACCTTCAGTCTCTTTTTCATAACCAAATCGAATACAACCGTTGAACCGATTACAACCGTTACAATACCAAACACAATTGTTAATGCAGGGACTATCTTTTCGGAAATATTCTCCCCCTCATTTTCAACCTTTTCGTTTACGAAATAATCACAGTTATAACCCTCAAAGGTCTTTTTAATATAATCTCGGTTTACGTTCAAATCGGTATAAAAACTTAAAACAAAACTTCTTCTATCCGCAACGGTTATATATTCGGTTAAAATAAATTCGCCGCCGCTATCCGAAGTTCTGAGTTCGGTTTTTATGAATTTCTGCCCGTTTTTGTTTACAATTTCGCCTCTTAAATCATCTATTTCTGTGATTTGAGGAACAAGTTGCGAAATTTTATCATTAGAAAATGAACTTATGTTTACAACGCTATTGGTAAAATCGTTCTGCGCCACAGTTAAACGGATTTGCTTTGAATTATCCTTGTTGGCGGCTAAAAAAATCACATTTTCTCCGCACTCTTCCTTTAATTCTGTTACGGAAACACCAAGAACGCTTGCAAGTTTTTCATCATCCTTGCCGTAAACTAAAAACTCATCATCGGTCTTTACAGAAAAATAATTAGAGGCATTCACCGTGATATTAAAAACACAGCACAAACTCAAAGCCAATAAAAGAAATCTTTTAAACAAAATATCACCCATCAATGTTATTTTGACGCTTTGCAGCAGTTAAAGTGTTCTGCATAAGCATTGCAATGGTCATGGGACCGACGCCACCGGGCACGGGGGTTATTGCAGAGGTTTTATCACGTACATTATCAAAATCAACATCGCCGCAAAGACCGTTTTCGGTGCTGTGAATACCAACATCTATTACAACCGCTCCCTCTTTAACCATATCTGCGGTTACAAACTTAGGTCTGCCAACTGCTGCCACAAGAATATCAGCACCGCGGCAGATTTCTTTAAGATTCTGTGTTCTTGAATGACAGATTGTAACAGTACCGTTTTTATGTAAAAGTAACATTCCCATGGGCTTACCAACAATATTACTTCTGCCTATAACCACGCAGGTTTTACCCTCAACTTCTATGTTTTCGTATGCCAACATCTCCATAATTCCTGCAGGTGTGCAGGGAACAAAATCATAATCACCAATCATAATTCTGCCAACATTGTGAGGATGGAATGCATCCACATCCTTTTCGGGCAAAATTGAATTGATTATGATTTTTTCATCTAAATGTTTTGGGAGCGGTAACTGGCAAAGAATACCGTTAATGCTCTTTTTATTGTTAAGTTCGTTTACTAAACTAAGAAGTGCTTCTTGGGTTGTGTTTTCAGGAAGAGCGTATTCCTCTGAAATAATTCCAAGAGCCTCGCAAGCCTTTTTCTTGTTTGCAACATATACTTTAGATGCAGGATCTTCGCCAACAATTATAACTGCGAGTCCCACTGTTATACCCTTTTCGTTAAGTTCTGCGACTCCCTGCTTTACGCGTTCCTTTACTGCGGCAGATATTGCCTTGCCGTCAATTAATCTCATTTTCATTCTCCTTAATTTCATCCGA
>JAZTXU010000192.1:0-6334 GCA_045636565.1 Acutalibacteraceae bacterium | reverse complement strand
ACCGTTATATCAAGTTCATTTGCCTTTTTGCAGAGCGAAAAAAGTTCTTTTTCGGACATTTCTCTCCCCGCCACAACCTGACAAAAGCCGAGTTTTTTAAGAAGCGGTAATGCCGCAGGGGAATGAACCGACATTTGAGTTGAGGCATGAAGTTTTAATTCGGGGATTTTTTCGTGAAGCAGGCGCGCCAGTCCCAAATCTTGAACAATTATACCGTCAATCCCCATATTATAGGCAGATTTTGCAAGAGTGAAAGCCTTATGCAGTTCGTTTTCTTTAATAAGAATATTAAGGGTAAGGTAAACTCTCACCCCTCTGATATGGCAGTATTTAATTGCTTCGTTCAAATCGTTCAAACCAAAATTTTCAGCATTTCTTCGTGCAGAAAACTCTTGTGCACCGAGGTATACCGCATCGGCACCGCTTCTTACAGCGGCGATTAACATTTCCTTATTGCCAACAGGGGATAAAATTTCAGCCTTATTTAAATTCTGCATACATAAATATCCTTAAAATTTATAGTTATTATCATTCTACCATATTTTATGGTAAAAATCTACTTGTTTGTGAATTATAATTTTCTGTTAACAACACATAATTTGCAACCAAAAAACGCGGAAGATGTTTTTCCCACATCCTCCGCGTTTTTAATTTAAAATATTAATAAATCAATTCTCAATTTTCTCTTTAAAATCCACAAAACCGTAACTTTTAAGAATGCTAAAATATTTAGCAAGCCTTTCATAAAGCGGGTGAGCCTTTTCGCCGAAATGCTCCTCCACCGCCACGCCTATTGCAGTAATATCGTTTTCCCCGTCAATAATCGGCCAGACAAAACTACCCATTTCATCGAGGTGAATATAACTTACTTTTGGCTTTTTGAAAAGTTTCTGCGCTAAACGGTTAAAAAATCCCTTATTTTCGATTTCAAGGGTAACAACACCCTTTTCATCCTTTGACCAACCGATTTTTTCATTCCTTACGGGAATTTTTTCAAGAAAATTGTTCATCTTATCATTATTCATCAGAATCAGCCTTTTTGCTATCCTTTGTGCCAGCAACTGAAGCCACAAAGTATATTGCAATGGTAACAACCAAAAGAACTGCACCTAAAATAATGAACAATGACTCGTCCATATTCTTGAAAATATTAATTTTATCACTAAGACCAAGTACGGTAAATACTGCAAGAATTATACCAACCAAGCCTTCGCCTGCAACCATACCCGAGCCGAAGAGTGTACCGTTGTTGATTGCATTTTCGCGTCTTTCCTTCGACATTTTTGACTTGTCGATAAACAAGCGGATAAGACCGCCAATCATAATGCAAG
Organism: Acutalibacteraceae bacterium; assembly: GCA_045636565.1. GTDB lineage: Bacteria > Bacillota > Clostridia > Oscillospirales > Acutalibacteraceae > UBA737. The sequence goes on along the minus strand of JAZTXU010000192.1, from coordinate 5,003 downwards.
CGGTGGTTTCAACACCGAGATACATACCGATAGCGAAAGGTAAAACGGGTAATCTTAAAATTTCAACGATAACTGCAATAGCAGCACCAATGAAGATAAGATTCCAAGGCAAATCACCGCCAACGATACCCTCAACAATGGTTTTAAGCATATTTGCCTGAGGTGCTTCAACATCAACGGTAAAGCCCTTTGTTGCATCGCTTAAAAGGAAGAGTGTGGCACCGATAGCCACCGCTGAAGCGATAACACCAATAATTTCACCGATTTGCTGCTTTTTGGGGGTTGCGCCAAGTAAGAAACCTGTTTTAAGGTCCTGTGAAGTGTCACCTGCGATAGCAGTAACAATACATATAATTGCTGCTATTGCAATTGTGGTAACCATTATGTTATCAAAATTAAGGAGTTTTAAAAGGGAAGCTGTGATTAAAACGGTTGCAATAGTCATACCTGAAACGGGGTTGTTACTGCTGCCAACTAAACCTACCATTCTTGAAGAAACGGTTGCAAAGAAGAAACCGAAAATAACAATCATCACAGCGCCGATAAGCGGAATCGGGATAATATCAATAATCCAGATTGCAAGTATCAACACAATAATTCCTGCAATAACAACACCCATATTCAAATCTTTCTCGGTTCGAAGATTTGAATCTTCGCGCTTATTGAAAAGTGACTTAAACGCAGAAGAGAATGTGTTGATAATCAAAGGAATTGACTTAATAAGGCTTATAAGACCACCTGCAATAAGAGCGCCTGCACCGATATATTTGATGTTCTGCGCCATATTTGCAGTATCCGCTGAAGTTCCGAAGGAGGTAACAATTGGAGAGATAACCAACCAACTAAGCAAACCGCCGCCGAAAAGAATTGAAGAAATTTTGGGGCCACAGATGTATCCCACACTTATAATTGCAGGAGATGTGCTTGTACCGATTTTAGCACCAAGACCCTTAAATGTGTGGCTGATAGTTTCAGTTGCAAAGCCTAAACCACCGGTAACAAATTTAAGAAGAGCCGCAAAGCCCATACCGAAAAATACGGTTTTTGCACTTGAACCGCCCTTTTCGCCTGCAAGGATAACCTCTGCACAAGCAGTTCCTTCGGGATAAGGCAATACTCCGTGTTCTTTAACTATAAGTGCATTACGAAGAGGTATCATAAAGAGAACACCTAAAAGACCGCCGATTAATGAAATTATAGCAATTTCAACCAAACCGGGCAATGTGCCTTTTCCCTCATTTGCCCACATAAAAAGAACAGGTAAAGTAAATATTGCACCTGCTGCCACTGATTCGCCCGCAGAACCGATGGTTTGCACCATATTGGTTTCAATAGGTGAGTTTTTGCGTAAAATAACCTTGATTACGCCCATTGCAATAACTGCGGCAGGGATTGATGCCGATACAGTCATACCAACCTTTAATCCCAAGTATGCATTTGCTGCGCCAAATACCACTGACAAAATCACACCCACGATAATAGCGGTTATTGTTAATTCGGGAGTGACTTTATCGGCAGGAACATATGGCTTGAATTCTTTGTTTTCCATAATTACTCCTATCCGCCGGCAAAAGCCGACATAAAATTCATACTATTCTATCATAAATCCTGCGTTTTTGCAACAACAATTATTTGCATTTTTCGAGTATTCCAATTACCAATTTATAAAGTGCCTCGGTTGAAGATATACTGAGCCTCTCATTTACCGTGTGAATATCGTACATCTCGGCACCGATTGCAATACAGTCGAAGCCTTCTATTTTATCGGCAAACACGCCACATTCAAGCCCTGCGTGGATAGCCTCAACCTTTGATTCTTTACCAAACTGCTCTTTAAATACTTCCTTATAAATCGTTTGCAAAGTGGAATTACTGTTAAATTCCCACGGGGGATAATGTCCGCCTGTTTCAATATTTGCATTTAAGCGTGAGAAAAAGGCAAAAAGTCTTTCTTCTAAAAATTTCATTGCCGATTTTTTATTGCTCCTGAGCGCAAACACCATATAAATTTCATTTTCGCGGGTTTCGAGAACGCCTAAATTAAGTGAAGTTTCAACCAACCCCTTAATTTCGGCACTCATTTCCATAACGCCGTTGGGCGAACAAAGAAGAGCACAAATCAAATCGTTTTTAATTTTGGTTTCAATGTGAGAATATTCGCCTTCTGAAAGAATTTCAATTTCGTAACAAAAATCGGGTTCGCGGAAAGCAATTTCCGATTTTATAACCCTTAAATATTCCTCTGCCTTTTGCACCAAATCCTCGGCATTATTACAGCAAAGCATAATTTCTGTGCAAAGCGGAATTGCATTTGCTTTATCGCCGCCGTTAATACTCATTAACTCAAACTCGGCATTTTTGTTTAAGAAATTAAGCAGTCTGCCTGCTAAAATATTAGAATTTACCCTGCCTTTATCAATGCAGATTCCCGAATGACCGCCTTTGAGTCCCTTAACGGTAATACTCACAGCGGTGGCGGTAACCTTGTTTTGAGAAAAACGCAAACTCGCCCTGAAATCACTGCCGCCTGCACACGAAACAGTAACCGTGCCAAGTTCCTCTGAATCAAGATTTATCATCTTTTTGCCGCTTAAATGCTTTGCATCAAGATGCAAGGCACCAATCATTCCGATTTCTTCATCGGTGGTGAAAACCGCCTCAATAGGAGGGTGTGACAAGGTGTTATCGGCAAGAATGCTCATAACAATTGCAACTGCAATTCCGTTATCCGCACCGAGTGTGGTGTTTTTAGCCTTTAAAAAATCACCCTCAATATAAAGTTTTAAACCGTCTTTTAAAAAATCAATATCACTTTCAGCCGTTTTCTGGCACACCATATCAAGATGCCCTTGAAGCATTACAGGGTCGCTGTTTTCATAGCCCAAGGTGGCAGGCTTGTAAATAATTACATTGTTCGCGTCATCTCTTACCGCTTTGAGTGAATGTTTCTCGGCAAAAGCCATGCAGTAATCGGCAATACCGTTCATATTTCCCGAGCCTCTGGGGATTGCGCTCATTTCTTCAAAATATTTAAAAACCTCTTTCGGGGACAGATTTTCCAAAATACTCATTATTTATTCTCCTTATACTAATACATAAAACAAAATGGCAATAAACTGCAAAAATGAGCCTAACACCACAAATATATGGAATACAGAATGCATATATCTGATATTCTTTTTCCCCGCGATTCCGTAAAGCACCGCACCAACAGTGTAAGCAATACCTCCCGCGAGCAACCAGTTGAAACCAACAGTGCCTATGGCATTAATTGCGGCTTTACCCGTAAGCACAATGCACCAACCTTGTGTCATATAACATATAGCAGAAATTATACCGTATTTATTAAGGTCGATTCCGTTGAGAGTAGCCCCAAGAGCGGTCACGCCCCAAACAACCCCGAACACAACCCAGCCGAGCGCCGTGTTATACTCACGCAAAGAAGTGAGTGCAATCGGAGTGTAAGTGCCCGAAATAAGAATAAAAACCGAGCAATGGTCAACAACCTGCATAACCTTTTTTGCAGTTTCATTTTTAAGCCCGTGATAAACACTCGAAACAGTGTACAAAATCACCATTGAAAAGCCATAAATAAATGCACCGGTCACCTGATATGCATCATGATTCAAAAATGCCTTAACAACACATAAGGCGCAAACAACTATACCGAGTGCACCGCCTACTATATGGGAAATCATATTAAAAATTTCCTCACCGCGGGTGTAATCGGGGAGTTTTCTGTCAATTAACTTTGTTCTTTTCATTTTTACCTCGTCAATATGGAAAAACACAGATTTTTAAAGCTAAATTCCGCCCTAAAATCAGCGTAATATACAAAAAATTTTTTCTGTCAAAAAATGTCGATATGCTTTACATAAACCGTAATCTAAAATTATTATTTTAGCGGAGTTTTCCCACTTATAAACCGAGTTATCCACATAATAACCCGTCCAAAATCAATATTTTCAATGGACAACCCTCGAAAATGTGGATAACTTCGTGGATAACGTGGAAAACTTTTGTGGTTATCACGGTTTACATAACAACAATTTTTTACCCTATTTTGCAAGTAATTTTTTCATTATGTCGGGTCCATGCTCAACAAAGATTCCGCTTTCGCGCGCTGCCGACTCGGTAAACCTCTCCGCACCGCGTTTTTCGGCATTTTTATCATAAATTAAGTAAGGCACGGGCAATGATGAGTGAGTTTTAATGTCAAGCGGAGTGGGATGGTCAGGCATAATGAGAATACGGAAGTCTTCCCCGCTCTCGGCAAAGTAATCAAGTACCAATTTAAGGGAGCGACTGTCAATAAGCTCAATGGATTTTACCTTGTTTTCTGCCTCACCTCTGTGACCGCATTCATCGGGAGCCTCAAAGTGAAGATAAACCAAATCCGCACCGTTTTTAAATGCCTCAATACCTGCCATTGTTTTGGCTTCAAAATCGGTATCGATATATCCCGTGGCACCCTTAACATCGGGAGCATCCGCGCCTGAACAGATAGCAATACCTTTAAGCAGGTCAACAGCGCTCACAATGCAAGCCTTCACGCCGTTTTTCTCGTAAAAATTTTGAAGTTGGGGTTTTCTTCCCTCGCCCCAGAGCCAGATTGAGTTAGCCTCGTTTTTGCCCTTTGCTCTGCGCGCCAAATTTACAGGGTGGTCTTTAAGAATATCGTAACTCTTTTTCATAAGTTCGATTAAGGGAGCGGCATTTTCGCTTTTGCTTAAATATTCGCCCACAACCCTACCGCTTATGTCGTGAGGAGGAGTCATAGTTCCGAGTTCGGTTGTGCCGCCGTCCACCACCAAACAATGTCTGTAACTAACGCCGCCATAAAACTTGTAAATCTCGTTGCCGAGTTTTTCCTCAACGGTTTTAATTATTTCGTGAGCCTCTTCGGTTGAAATATCGCCCGCGCAATAGTCAACCATGGTTTTGTCTTCATAATTTTCCTCATCGGAAAGGGTAACGATATTGCAACGGAGTGCCACATCGGT
>JAZTXU010000191.1:0-9465 GCA_045636565.1 Acutalibacteraceae bacterium | reverse complement strand
GCAGCACAGTAAATTCAGTAACAGGGGATTGCCCTTATTTCAAAGAAATATCATTTGATTGCGGCGATAGCTTGTCTCAAAGAAGTGGCGCCGATAAGCTCCAATGAATCGGGGCAGGAAGAAATCTGCTTAATGCAAGCTTTTGGCAAAATACACTTTGTAAAGCCAAGGCGCGCCGCTTCGTTAATTCTCGCCTGTGCTCGCGGCACAGAGCGAAGTTCACCCGAAAGACCGATTTCACCGAATGCTATAATATTTTCATCAATGGGAACATCATTATAGCCTGAAACCAATGCCAAAGCCACCGCCAAGTCTGCGGCAGGCTCGTCCAACTTCATACCGCCAACAATATTTACATAAGCATCGGAATTTGTGAAGAAAATTCCAACCCTTTTTTCAAGAACTGCAAGCAAAAGATTTAAGCGGTTATAATCAAAACCGGTTGCGGTTCTTCTGGCATTTCCGAAGCCGCTCGGTGTCACAAGACCCTGCACCTCTGCCAAAATAGGTCTTGTTCCCTCAATAACACAGGTGATGCAACCACCCGAAACATTACTCATTCTGCCCGAAAGCAGCATAGCAGATGGGTTTTCTACCTCTTTGAGTCCCGTTTCGGTCATTTCAAAAACTCCAATTTCGTTAGTAGAACCAAAACGATTTTTAATACCTCTTAAAATTCGGTAAGACTGATTTCTTTCACCCTCAAAATAAAGCACGGTATCAACAATATGTTCCATAACCTTTGGACCCGCAATTTCGCCGCCCTTATTGACGTGACCTACAATGAAAATCGGAATATTGAGGCTTTTACCCGTTTTGAGCAACATATTTGTGCATTCTCTGGTTTGAACAATGCTTCCGGGAGAGGATGAGATTTCGCTGATGTTCATAGTTTGAATTGAATCAATCATAACAAGGTCAGGTTTTGCGGATTTAATATATTCACAAACTGAAATCACATCGGTCTCGGTCATTACAGATACATTATCACTGTGAACGCCGAGTCTTTCCGCCCTCATTTTAATCTGCGTCGCAGATTCCTCTCCTGAAACATAAAGCACCTTTAAACTTTCTTGAAGTGCATTGCAAATCTGAAGAAGAATGGTGGATTTGCCGATGCCCGGGTCACCGCTGAGAAGTATAACCGAGCCCTTTACTATTCCGCCGCCAAGCACTCGGTCGAGTTCGGAAATGCCCGTTACAAAGCGTTCTTCATCGGTAAGGCTTATTTGGGAAAGCGGTTTTGCGGATGTGGTTTTTCCAAGACCGCTCATGGTGGGAGCGGATTTGCTCACAGTCACAACATCCTCTTCCATTGTGTTCCAAGCACCGCAAGAGGGGCATTTACCAAGCCATTTCGCCGATTCGTGCCCACATTCGGTGCATATATATACTGTTTTGATTTTTGGTGGCATTTTAAACCTCCTTGTTATTTGAAAAATATTCGTTTATCCCGCAAAAAATACAAAAAGCCATCTTTGTTTGATAATCTTTATTTTTGAGTTTTTCGAGTTCAGCATTGTTGCTCAAAAAACCGCACTCCACAAGAACGGCGGGGATGGTTGCATTGTGCAGAATATATGTACTGCTGGTGGATTTTTTGTTTACGCGGGTGTTGTAAGGCTGCAACATGGCAACTATTTTTTTCTGTATTGCATCGCTTAAAATTCTGGATTCTTCGGTGTTTCCGCTGTAAAAAATCTGCGACCCATTTGCTGCCGAGGTTGTGAATTTATTAAGATGTATACTCACAAAAACTGCATTGGGATAATCCTTCATAAGTTCCAATCTGTTTTTAAGATCGCTTTTTTTGCGGGTAGAGATTCTGTCGGTTTCAACATCGTCGGTTGAAACATCGGCCTGCCTTGTTAAGATAACCTCATATCCATTGCTTTTTAAAAACTCGGCAAGAATAAGGACGATTTCAAGATTGATGTTTTTTTCAACCGTTCCATCACCCGCAACCGCACCCGAATCGAACCCGCCGTGGCCCGCATCAAGAATAATTTGCGGACGAGAATTTTCTTTTGAGGAAACGGGGAGAGGATCATAGTTGTTGGCCCAAAAAAATATAGAAAATATAATACAAAACCCCAAAGCCACTGAAATTATGGCATTTCTTCTCAAAATCATACTTTCCCTCCGAATTTAAATACTATCTTAAAATATGAATTTATATTCGGGTATAGAACGATTTTAACTACTATTAATATAATGATTATTTGCTCTATGTTGCAAAAAAATGTCTTAAAACGTTATTTTGCAATTTCGATATTCATTGTAACATCTTGTGCGCTTTTTTTCAACAGATAATAAATAAAATATAATATTTTAACCATAAATTGTATAGTTGCATTCTTGATTTTGATAATTCTTGTCACATTGACAAATTTTTTTAAATGTGATAAAATATTCTTTACCACAATTTTTGAGTGATCTCAGTTTCGTAACTGTTTACTCAAAATATAAATGGAGGAAAGGTTAATGGAAAAGTTACTTGTAGTTTTAACATTTGCGTGCGCTGTGTTGGCTCTTTTGTTTGCGCTTTTTACTGCACGCCGTGTGTTAAAGTTTCCCGAAGGCACTGATTTGATGAAAAAAATATCGGGTTCAATCCGTAAAGGTGCCAATGCTTATCTTAAACGTCAGTACATAATTGTTTCAGTATTTTTTGTTGTCATGTTCGCGGTGCTTGGTGTTATGGCAATTTCCGGATTATTAACACCTTATGTTCCCTTTGCATTTATAACAGGCGGTTTCTTCTCGGGTCTTTCGGGATTTATCGGTATGAAGATAGCCACTCTTTCAAACGCAAGAACTGCTAATGCTTGTCGCGATGGACTTAATAAAGGTCTTCGTGTTGCCTTTTCAGCAGGTAGCGTTATGGGTTTCACTGTTGTAGGTTTGGGACTTCTTGATATTTCAATTTGGTTCTTCCTTTTGAAGTTTATTTTCAAGCTTGAACCTGTGGAAATCACAAGTGCAATGCTCACCTTTGGTATGGGTGCTTCCTCAATGGCGCTTTTTGCCCGTGTTGGCGGTGGTATATTCACAAAGGCTGCCGATGTTGGTGCCGACCTTGTTGGTAAGGTTGAAGCAGGCATCCCCGAGGATGACCCGCGTAACCCTGCCGTTATTGCCGATAATGTTGGTGATAATGTTGGCGACGTTGCAGGTATGGGCGCTGACCTTTATGAATCATATGTTGGCTCGATAATTTCCGCTTGTGCTTTAGGTGTTGCGGCATTCCATGATATCAAAGCCATGGCTTTACCGCTTATTATCTCTGCGGTAGGTGTAATCTGTTCGATACTCGGTACCTTTTTAGTAAGAACAAAAGAGGGAGCAACTCAAAAGCAACTTTTAAGCGCTTTGGCTCGCGGCACAAATTTCTCTGCAATTCTTATTGCAATTGCTTCATTCCCGCTTGTATATTATATTTTGGGTGCTTCTAATTGGAAGATTTACTTTGCAATCCTTGCAGGTCTTGTGGCAGGTGTGCTTATCGGTCAGGCTACCGAATACTTCACTTCTGATAGTTACAACCCCACCAAAAATCTTGCATCTACTTCTGAAACGGGTACAGCAACTATAATCATTGGCGGTCTTTCTGTTGGTATGTTATCAACACTTCTTCCAATAGTTATTATTTCTGTTTGCATACTCGTTGCATTCTTTGTGTCAGGCGGAGCAGAGAGTGCTTCAATGGGACTTTATGGTATCGCTCTTGCCGCAGTTGGTATGCTTTCAACACTCGGCATTACCCTTGCTACCGATGCTTACGGCCCTGTTGCCGATAATGCAGGCGGTATTGCTGAAATGGCAGGTCTTGAGCCTGAGGTAAGACAGCGTACTGACGCGCTCGATTCTTTGGGCAACACCACTGCCGCAACAGGTAAAGGTTTTGCTATCGGCTCTGCTGCTCTTACTGCTCTTGCACTTATGGTTTCTTATATTGACAAGATTAACTCAATTGATGGTGGTGCAGAACAAATCAAAAACCTTAATATCACAAATCCCACCGTGCTTATAGGTTTGTTTGTTGGTGCTTGCTTGCCGTTTGTTTTTGCGGCTCTCACAATGAATTCTGTTGGACGTGCAGCCCAAAGCGTTGTTAAAGAGGTGCGCCGTCAGTTCAAGGAAATTAAAGGTCTTATGAACGGTGAGGCAGACCCCGATTATGCAAGCTGCGTTGACCTTTGCACAAAGTCAAGCCTTCGTGAGATGATTCTTCCCACAATCGTTGCTGTTATAGTTCCTATTATTGTGGGTCTTGTTCTTGGTTGTACAGGCGTTGTGGGTATGCTTGCAGGTGCTACCATTTCGGGTTTCCTTATGGCTGTGTTTATGTCTAACTCGGGCGGCGCTTGGGATAACGCAAAGAAATATATTGAAAGCGGTGTTCACGGCGGTAAAGGTTCGGATAACCATAAAGCTGCAGTTGTTGGCGATACAGTCGGCGACCCGTTCAAGGATACTTCAGGCCCCTCAATCAACATTCTTATAAAGCTTCTTTCAATGGTTTCAATTGTATTTGCGGCATTGGTTGTAAGTGTTCATATTCTGTAATTAAAAAATCACCTTAGATTTCAAATGTAATCTAAGGTGATTTTTTTACCTTTCGGGATAATCTAATCCTCGCGGTAATTCTAAAATATAATCGGCAGATACATTGTAAAATTCACACAGTTTTATTAAAAACTGCAAGGGTATTTGCCTTTTTTCACTTTCATATTGTTGGTATGTGTTTTGCTTGCAGTTTAGAATATTGGCAAGTTGTTGTTGTGTTAAATCTCTGTCTTCACGTATTTCCCTTAATCTCATTAATCAACACCTCTAAATTAGTATACATCATCTCAAATTGAGGTATTGACTTTTATCGCAAATTGTGATATATTAATTTTTGTAAAACATATAACTTCATTTGCTGCTACACAAAGCACAAAAGCGATGTCTAAATTTGAACATCGCTTTTGTGCTATTTTAAGCCTTATTTATTCTGTTTCTTATCTCCTGCATACGCAGATCAAGTTTGCTTATTTCATCTGCGCAGTTTTTGAGTTCTTCGTGGATTGAGTCGTCATGGTCGATTATATCCTTTTTATAACGTACCTTATGCTCAAGGCTTGCCCAAAAATCCATAGCGATTGTGCGGAACTGCACTTCAACACGCATTAATTTCTTTTCATCAATAAGGAAAATGGGAATCTCCAGAATCAAATGAAGACTTCTGTAACCGTTTGACTTGGGACTTTTTATGTAATCCTTAATTTCTATTACAGTGATATCATCCTGCGAGCAGAGCCTTTCGGCCAGAATGTAAATATCCTCGGGGAAGGAGCAGATGACTCTTATTCCTGCCACATCGTTCAGATTTTCTTCAATGCTTTCAACAGTGAGCGGAAAATTTCTTCTTTTAAGCTTTTCAATAACACTTTTTGGCGTTTTGATCCGGCATGAAATTGATTCGAATGGGTTTTTGTCCTTTTCGAGGCTTAACTGATTGTTAAGCACATCCAGTTTGGTTTTAATTTCAAGCATGGCGCAGTTGTATTTCATCATAAGCTCTGCGTATGGATGTGTCATTTCAAAAACATTTTCGGGCAAATTGCTTAGAATCGTAAGGGGATGTTGATTTTCCATTGTTTTAATACTCCTAGATATCAGTATAATAATACTATAATACAATTATTATACATTATTATTAACTGTTTGAAAACATATTTTTAAAATGAATTAACAAACTGTTGAAATTCGGGTATTTTTGCTAAAAAAAGCGGGTTATATTTTAACTCCGCATACTTGACACATATAGTTTCGTAATGGTATAATATTTGTGAATATAGATAAATACTGTAAATTTATCTAAAATTTAGAAACAGTGCTTGGAGGAGCAAAAATGAAAAAAACTTTGCATTTAATTTCCCACACCCATTGGGATAGAGAATGGTATATGAGCTTTGAACAACATAGAATGAAGCTTGTAGAACTTATGGATTGTCTTATTGAAAAGATGGAGCAGGATGAAAACTTCCGTTATTTCCATCTTGACGGTCAGACTATTGTTATAGAAGATTACCTTGAAATCAGACCTCAAATGAGAGATCGTCTTTATGCTCTTATTAAAGCTGACCGTATTCAGGTTGGCCCTTGGTACATACTTCAGGATGAATACTTGACCAGCGGTGAAGCTAATGTCAGAAATATGATCGAAGGTCTTAAATTCTGTAACGAAAACGGCTTTGAGCCGGTTGAATGCGGCTATATGCCTGACGCGTTCGGTAACATAGCTCAGCTTCCTCAGATTCTTAACGGTTTTGATATCAAAACTGCGGTATTCGGTAGAGGTATTGGTCTTATTTTTGCTGATAATAAGGCTGACGATGCGAACCAGCAGGAAGATAAAGAGGTTATTTGGTATGGTGCGGACGGAAGCCGTGTAGACGGTCTTATGTTCAATAGCTGGTACAATAATGCTTGGGAATTGCCTTCCGGTGATATGAAAGAGGTTGAAGAGGTTTACGGAAAGCTCATTTCTTCATTTGAAGGTGTTGCAAAAACCCCGAATCTTCTCGGTATGAATGGTTGCGACCATCAGCCCGTTCAGTGTGATTTGCCTGAATCCATTAAAAAGGCAAATGAGATTTTTGGTGACGAGGTTGAGATTAAGCACAGTAATTTCAAGGATTATATTAAAGCGGTTAAGCCTTATGTTGATTCATTCCCCGAAATCCGCGGCGAAATTGCAGGTCAAAACACAAAGGGTACCGGTCTTCTTATTGATACCGCTTCAACCCATGTTCCGCTTAAGCAGAAGAACCACGCAACACAGAATTTATTTGCACAGGTTAGTGAGCCTGTAAGTGTTTTGGCTTCTATTCACGGTGATAAATACCGCACAGATATGCTTCGTTATGGTTGGAAAATGCTTATGCAGTGCCATCCCCACGATTCTATCTGCTGCTGCTCATGTGATGCAGTAACAAGAGAGATGGATATCCGTTTTGATAAAGCTTACGATGTGGCTGATGGTGTGCTTAACGAGGCTATGGATTATATCGTTGCAGGTATGGATACATCCAATATGGCAGATATCAATATCGCAGTGTTCCACACAAGCCCTGAAACCACAAGCCATGTTATTGAAAAGATAATACATACCGATGAATTTATCGCTCCCGAGGAATTTGTAATCAGAGATATAAACGGAAATATCTGCCCCTGCGAGGCCGAATATTTAGGTGAAAAATTCACCTACACCTTACCTAAGGATAGTTTCCGTAAGGTTAAATTCCGTCAGAGATATCGCGTGCGTTTTGCAGTGACCTTAAAGGGTATCGGTTGCTTTATGTATAGCGTTGAAAGTGGCGATAAGCTTCTTGAAAACGGAATCAAGCTTCTCGAAAACGGAGCAGAAAATTCAAAGCTCAGCTTTGTTATAAATGCTGACGGCACTATTGATGTTACCAATAAGAAGTCAGGCAGAACCTTTAAGGGTATCAACCGTTACGAAGATACTGGCGAAAACGGTGAATCTTATAACTATATACAAACTGCTGACGGTGTTACTGTTTATCCCAAATCTGCAACCGTTAGTCTTTATGAGAATAACGCTCTTGGTGTAACATATAAAATTGAATCTGTGATTGATATTCCCGCAGGTCTTAATATTTACAGAAACAGAACAGATGAGATTATTACTCACACTATCACAACATTTGTTTCATTGTATACCGATGCTGACCGCCTCGATATTAAAACCACAATTAATAATGCTTCCGAAAATCACAGACTCCGCGCGTTGTTTGAAACTGGCATCAATGCTGAAACTGTATTTGCAGATGGTCAGTTTGATGTTATTAAGCGTAATATCAAGCCTTCTGTTAATTGGGAGAATCCTTCAAACACCCAGCGTATGCAGGCATTCTTCGGTGTTGAAGATGAAAAGGGCGGCTTAATTGTTGCAAGCCGTGGTTTACATGAATACGAGGTTTTGCGTGACGGTAAAAACACCATGGCATTAACACTCCTTCGTGCGGTTGGTGAGATTGGTGACTGGGGCGACTTCCCAACACCTGATATGCAGCTCAAGAAGGAAATGACATTTAGCTATTCTGTAATTCCTTACGCCGTTGAAGATAAGGCTGAGGCTTACCGCTTGGGTTACACCTTCGCAGGTGATTTCGTTGCAGTTTCTCAGACAGGTTGTCATGATGGTGCAATTGCTGTTAATAATTCAGTTATTGAGGTTGAGGGTGATTATATCGCATTCTCTACTCTCAAGAAGGCAGAAAACAGTGATGACGCAGTGCTCAGAATTTACAATGTTTCTGATGATGAGCAGAAGGTTGCAGTTAAGGTTGACACAAAGATTTTCTCCGGCATGTCACTCACAAACCTTGCTGAATCGGATGATGAAGCAGTTGCTTTGGCAGATGGTGTTGCAGAAATAAACATTGCGCCCAAGAAGATTGTTACTTTGATTCTTAAAAAATAATTTATTGGTATTTTCAAAGGTTGCCCTTCGCGGCAACCTTTGTTTTTGTAAATACATATAAATTTTAGTTTATGAGTGAGACAAAAGTCTCACTCTCGATATAAATCCTTTGCAGGATTTTCGATATATACCTTTGGTATTCGATATGTGCTCCGTACTCGATATGCCCTGCGGGGCGAGGGGGATTTTGTTTGATATATCGTAGGGGACGATGCCCACATCGTCCCGAGGATTTCTATGTGTTTTTACGGGCTGATGTGGGTAGTGTAAGCGTGCGACGCGGGTGTGAATAGCAGTCCAGTGGACTGTTAGAGCCGAGGAGGGACCGAGCTCCGCAGTGCGAGACTCATCAGCCCCTACGCAAATTCAATTTACATATCGTAGGGGCAGGCGGTCTCGCTGCGGCTCGGTCCCTCGTCGGTTCTGAATATCCACCGGATATTCATTCAGTACCGACTCGCACGCTTACGCTACCTCGACTGTCCGTTAAATTTTATCTTTGCCTGTGGACACCCGGGGACAGGTGTCCCTGCACGATATATAAATTTACTCCCCGCCAAATAAGAATTTATACCGTTCAAATATATATGTATGCGTTATATGCAAAATAAAAAATATTTTACACGGCGGTATTTGGCATAGACTTGTATACATATTAATATATCTGTCGGTGAGAGAATCAAATAAAACTATATATAGGGTTTTATGTCCCTATTGCCACAAAATCACAAATATTACAATAAGTATAGTGGCAAATTGCACAAAAAAAGACAAGTATATTTTATAAAAAAACGGAAAAAATATAAAATTTTTACTTGCAATTTCAAATGAGGATTGTTATAATGTATTTAGCCATAGTGTATATCCCACTGTCTATCCATCTATGGTCGTTAAAATTTTTCGGCTATATGCCGGTAAGGAGTATGTTTTATGAGAAAACTTTTTAAGAAGTCTCTCGCTTGCATTTT
>JAZTXU010000190.1:0-5225 GCA_045636565.1 Acutalibacteraceae bacterium | reverse complement strand
TTCCTATTTTCAATAAATTATATGTTATTAGGAGCCACAGTCGGCTGCATTTTAAATGGATTAGCGGTTATAAGAGCCATAGTCTATATTAACGAAGAAAAATTTCATTCCAAAAATATATTCTGGGTATTATTTGTTTCTTCCGTTTCACTAGCAACTTACATACTTACCTTCACCGTTTTTAATACAAATTTCACTCTGTTTAGCTCGGTTATAGAATTTTTACCCGTTTTCGCAATGATTATAAGCACAGTGGCATTTCGTATGCAAGATGCCAAAAAAATACGTTTTTTCGGATTAATGTGTTCGCCGTCATGGCTTATTTATAACATCACAAAAGGCTCTATCGGAGCTATTATTTGTGAAGTATTCTGCCTGTGCTCAATTGTTATAGGAATTATAAGACACGATTTAAAAAAGAAAACCGAAAAATCTTAATAAAATACTTGCAAAAACGATAATTTAGTGGTATTATATCCTAGTAAATGCAATGATAAAGGAAAGTAAGTGTTTTTTGCCTTGCAAGAGAATGCGCGCCATAGGCTGTAAGCGTGCTGAAGTGCAGTTTCACCGAAGTTCCCTTTTGAGCAGTGGCGTTGAACAGTGCAGTAGGTGTCACCGGGTAACTCCGTTAAAGGTTTCAAGAGTGTTAGCTCTGTGTGAGTTAAAAAACGGGTGGTACCGCGGAGATTTTTATGCTTCGTCCTGTTGTGATTTCTGTCACATTAGGACGGAGCTTATTTTATTTAAACTACAATATTCTTATGGAGGAATTAAAATGCAAGAAACGCTAAAAAATATTAGCTCTACTGCCGCAGCAGCAGTTGCCGCTTGCACCGAAGAAGCACAAATTGAAAATTTAAGAGTGCAGTATTTAGGCAAAAAAGGCGAGCTTACCGCTATTTTAAAGCAGATGGGCTCACTCTCCCCTGAAGAGCGCCCCAAGATGGGAGCTCTCGTTAATGAGGCAAAGCAGGAGCTTGAAACCTTGATTGCTGCTAAAAAAGAAGAACTTAAAATCAAGGCTCAAGAAGAAAAATTAAAGCAGGAAACCATTGATATTACAATGCCTGCAAAGGAAATCAAACCCGGTAAACTTCATCCGCTCAACACCGTGCTTGATGATATGATTAACATATTCCAGTCAATGGGCTTTGACGTGGTTGGCGGTCCCGAGGTTGAAACCGACCATTACAACTTTGTATGTCTTAACGTACCTGCTGACCATCCCGCACGCGATATGCAGGATACATTCTATTTAGCAGAAAATCTTCTTCTTCGCACACAAACTTCTGCCGCACAGATTCGTACAATGGAAACCCGCAAGCCCCCTATTCGCGTAATCTGTCCCGGCCGTGTTTTCCGTGCTGATGAGGTTGACGCTACACACTCCCCTGTTTTCCATCAGATAGAAGGTCTTGTGGTTGATAAGGGTGTTACTATGTGCGACCTTAAGGGCGTTCTTGAAGAATTCGCTCACGAAATTTACGGAAGTGATACAAAGGTTAAATTCCGCCCTTCATTCTTCCCATTTACAGAGCCTTCTGTTGAGGTTGATGTTACCTGCAGTGAGTGTGGCGGTAAGGGTTGCCGTGTTTGTAAGGGCAGCGGTTGGATTGAAATTTTAGGTGCAGGTATGGTTCATCCTAATGTACTCCGCAGTTGCGGAATTGACCCTGAAGAATATTCAGGCTTTGCTTTTGGTATTGGTCTTGACAGACTTACCACAACTCGTTACAAGATAAGCGATATCCGTCTATTATTCGAAAACGATAAGCGCTTCTTAGATCAATTTTAATTAGCGGGAAGGAGAAAGAAAATGAAAATTTCGTTAAATCATTTAAAAAGTTATGTTGAAATAAATGTTCCCGTTGAAGAACTTTGCGACCGTATGGTAATGGCAGGCTTTGAGGTTGAAAGCATTGAAAAACAGGGCGATAATCTTGTTAATGTTGTTGCTGCCCGTATTATGGAAATTGCTCCTCACGAGGATAGTGACCATTTACAGATTTGCCAGATGGATACAGGCGCAGACGAGTTAGTACAAATCGTAACAGGTGCTCAAAATATTAAGGTTGGCGACCTTGTTCCTGCCGCACTTAATGACAGTTATCTTCCCTGCGGAGCACACATTGTAAACGGTAAGCTTCGCGGTGTTGTATCAAACGGTATGCTCTGTTCGGGCGAAGAGCTTTGCCTTACTGAAGCAGATTATGAGGGTGCCTCTGTAAATGGTATTCTTATTTTAAAAGAAACCCACCCCGTTGGAACCGATATGCGCGAGGTTTTAGGTCTTGATGATTATATTATCGACTTTAAAATCACCGCTAACCGTCCTGACTGTAACTGTTTCTTAGGAGTTGCTAAAGAAATCGGTGTTGTGCTCGGCACAGAATTTAAAATGCCAAAACCGGAATATAAAACCGTCGGTGAGAATATAAATGATTATATAAGCCTTGAAGTTAAAAACTATGACCTTTGCCCCCGTTATATGGGTAGAATCGTTAAGAATCTTCGCATCAAGGAATCTCCTGTTTGGATGCAAAAAGCTATTATAGCATCGGGTATGCGCCCTATTAATAACATTGTTGATATCACAAACTTTGTTATGCTTGAAACGGGTCAACCCATGCACGCTTTTAATTACAACGATTTGGCTGACAAGAAGATTATCGTTAGAAACGCAAAGGTTGGTGAAACCATCACCACTCTTGACGGTAAAGATTATAACTTAACCGAAGATATGCTTGTTATTGCAGATGGTCAAAAACCTTCTTGCCTTGCAGGTATTATGGGTGGTAAAGAAAGTGAAATCGAGGATGACACCAAGGATTTATTCTTAGAAACCGCTAAATTCCGTCGTGATAACGTTCGTCATACTGCAAGAGCATTGGGTATTCGTACCGGATCAAGCGGTAGATTTGAACGTGGTGTTGATATTATTAACGTTGAATATGCTTCTGAACGTGCATTACAACTCATCTACGAACTTGATGCCGGTGATATTATTGACGGCACA
The DNA here is from genome assembly GCA_045636565.1 of Acutalibacteraceae bacterium. GTDB lineage: Bacteria > Bacillota > Clostridia > Oscillospirales > Acutalibacteraceae > UBA737. Next base: position 2,206 of record JAZTXU010000190.1, on the reverse strand, counting down.
ATTGACTGCAACCAAGGTCTTCCCGAAGACAGAATTATAACCGTTACCACAGATAAGATTATGGAGCTTATCGGCGTTGATGTTCCTGATGAGAAAATCGTATCAATCCTCAACTCTTTAGGTCTTCCCACCACTATAAATGGTAAAGAAATCACCTGTAAAGTTCCCTCTATTCGTGATGATATAGAAGGCAGAGCAGATTTAGCCGAAGAGGTTATGCGAATTTACGGTTATGACCATATTATAGGCACCCCTATGCGCGGTACTGTTGCACGCGGAAAACTTCTTCCCGAGCGCATTAAGACCGATAAAATCAAAAAGATTTTAAACGGCGCAGGTGCTTACGAAATTGCAACCTATTCATTTATAGCATCAAAGGCTATTGACACCCTTCTTTTAAGCGAAGATGATGAGCGCAGAAATCAAATTAAGATTATTAATCCTTTGGGTGATGAATACTCCACCATGCGTACTCAGCTAACTACTAGTATGCTTACAGTTCTTGCAACCAACATCAACAAAAAGATTGCAGACGGAAGATTCTTTGAAATCAGCAAGCGCTTTACTCCAAAATCATTACCTATTACCGAGCAGCCCGAGGAACTTGCAACAATGTCCATAGGTATTTACGGTAAGGATGAAGATTTCTTCACATTAAAGGGCTTGATTGAAGCAGTTTGCAAGGTATTCGGCGCACATACACAGTATGAGAGAAGTGCGGAGCCTTACCTCCACCCCGGCAGACAGGCTCTTGTTAAAGCCAACAATAAATCATTTGCAACCTTTGGTGAAGTTCACCCCGCAGTTGCAGCCGCTTACGGAATTGATACCAAGGTTTATGTTGCTGAAATCAAGCTTGATGTGCTCCTCACAATCGAAAAGCGTAAAACCACATATAAACCGCTTCCAAAATTCCCCGCAGTTGAGCGTGACTTTGCAATGCTCGTAGACAAAGAGGTTCCCGTTGGCAATATTGAAAAAGCAATTTCTTCGGGCGCCGGCAGATTGCTTGAAAAAATCGAATTGTTCGATGTTTACGAAGGCTCACAGATCCCCGAAGGCAAAAAGAGTGTGGCTTACAGTGTATGGCTCCGCTCGGCTGACAGCACCTTGAGTGATAAAGAAATCGAAGATGTTAATAATAAGATTATCAAAAAACTTGAAGGCGTTGGCGCAGAACTCAGAAAATAATACTTGAACTTTTATTCGAAATAATATACAATATACTTATAGAAAGATTTTTGAGAGGTGTTATTTATGAATGACAGAACTATGACATTTTCAATCGGAGACCAAACCGAACAGGAAATCCGCAACACATTAATGTTAGTTTATGATGCTCTGAAAGAAAAAGGTTACAACCCAATTAACCAGATAGTAGGTTACATTTTATCTGAAGACCCAACTTACATCACAACACATAATAACGCCCGTAATCTTATCCGCAAGTTTGACAGTGATATTATTCTTCAGTCCTTAGTTAAGTATTACTTAAGCGCGTAAATCTTATTTAAACAAAAACTTTATCGGCAGAGGTTGTATAAACACCTCTGCCGATTTTTTTATGCATAAAATAACCCTCCCAAAGAGTTATCTTTGGGAGGGTTAACCTATTTAACAATTACTTTGTATAGGTTATCATCTGAGCAGTGGTGGTAACACCGGTTGCTGTAGATGTAATGGTAGGTGTAGCGGAAACGCTAGCGCCTTCAACTAATCTGTCAATACCCTTAACGGTAAATGCAATATACAAGTCATCTAATCTGGTAACGAGTTTTGCATAAGCCGAAAGCACACTTTCATCACAAGTATAAGTGAATACCTGATTCAAACTATCCTGACCGTCAATCTTAATATCAACTGTAAGAGTGAGTGAGGACGGATTTTCTGCGAGAAGCTTGTAAGCCTCTTTGTTTTCGAATACAAGTGCAAAGTTGAACTTGATTTCGTTAGCAGAACTGATTTCAATGTAATCTACGTTTGTGAATGTATACTTAAATACTCTGTAACAACCGTTTGTCTTATCATAGATAGGCATATAAGTGTTATTAGTATTAAGTAAAGTGAATGCTTGAGCAGTGTTTTCGCTGATTTCAATACCGCCATTTCCTGCGATATCAATTACATCACCAAATGATAAGAAGTTGCGAGCCTTAATAAGCTTGCCGTTGAGATCTAATGTAACACCCTTCTTAATAACAACTGA
>JAZTXU010000189.1:0-7662 GCA_045636565.1 Acutalibacteraceae bacterium | reverse complement strand
GGTGCGTGAAGCTCGATATTTGTAAGCTTTTCGCCTTTATGCATTACATCAAAGCAGAAACCGAATTTGCCCGAAACTATATTTTCGGCATAAAAATCGTTTTTATCGCAAAATCCAAAGGTTGTGATTTTAGCCTCAGTATCCTCTGCCGCTCTTAAAGCCAATTCATCTTCGCCGTTTATATAAGCTTTGCTTGACATTTTAACAAATTTATGGAATGATAATATAAGATTATCCATAGTTTTAAAATAATCAAGATGGTCGTTATCAATGTTAAGTAGTACCGAAATGTCGGGCGACATTTGAAGGAATGTATCCACAAATTCGCAAGCCTCACAAACTAAGGTTTCGCTGCTGCCTGTAACACCGTTTGAATTGATAAGCGGAAGTCTGCCGCCTATAACCGCCGAAGGCTCGCACTTGTTTAAAAGCAAGATTTGTGTTATCATAGAGGTAACGGTGGTTTTACCATGAGTTCCGCAAACACCGATAACATTATCAAATTGGCGAGTAAGTGCACCTAAAAGGTGAGAACGCTCCATAGTAGGAATTCCTTTTTCGGCTGCCGCTACAAGTTCGGGATTTTCTTTAGAAATAGCAGCAGAATAAACTATAAGTTCTGCCCCCTCAATATTTTCGGGATTATGACCCATAAACACCTTTATTCCAAGATTTTTAATTCTTTTAAGTGGGTCGCTTTCGTTGTTATCAGAGCCGGTGAGAATATAGCCCTTGCTATGCAAAATTTCTGCTAAGGGACACATTCCGCTACCGCCGATTCCAATCATATGAACTCTTTTTACTTCTGTAATTATTTTATCTTCCGAGCGAAACTCTTTCATAAGTAATTCTCCTAAATATTTATTACTTACTATTATATTACTTTTAAGATGAAAAATAAACACTTTTTTTGCAAAGGTTTGAAAAATATGATTAAAATACCCGCTGAAACCCAATATGTGATAGATACGCTTATTAAAAACGGTCACAGCGCATATATTGTGGGCGGTTGTGTCCGTGACAGTTTGATGGGCAAAACCCCCGATGATTTTGATGTTACCACCTCTGCCCTGCCCGAAGATGTGCAAAATCTATTTGAAAAAACTGTGCCCACGGGAATCAAACACGGAACTGTTACGGTTATGGTTGATAAAACCCCTATTGAAGTCACCACATTCCGCACCGAAGGCGGATATAGTGACAGTCGCCATCCCGAAAGCGTGAGCTTTGTTTCCAACATACAGGAAGATTTATCAAGAAGAGATTTTACGGTAAATGCGATAGCATATAATAAATATGACGGAATTGTTGATTTCTTCGGCGGTAATGAAGATATAAATAATAAAATTCTACGTGCGGTAGGCAACCCCGAAAAGCGATTTAGTGAAGATGCACTCAGAATTTTAAGACTTTTCAGATTCGCTTCAACCCTCGGGTTTACCTGCGAAGAAAACACGCTGAATGCCGCAATAAAATGTTCCAAAGGGCTTGAAAAAATAAGTCGCGAGCGAATTTTTACCGAGCTTTACAAAGCGGCAAAGGGTGAAAATTTTAAGGTTATAAAACCGCTTATTGAAAACGGCGCATTAGCATTTTTAAAAATCACTAAAACGCCCGATTTTGAAAAAGTCCAAAAAGCAAACTCGCCTATGCTTGCCTTTTTTATATTTTTACATTTTTCATCCCAAAACATACCCGAAACTCTTAAGGATTTGAAGGTATCAAATAAACTTAAAAATTATTGTCTGAGCTTGGAAAAAATGCTCTCACTCCCCTTGCCGCAAACAAAGACGGATTTAAAAATGCTCTTGTGTGAGTATGATTGCGAGTATGTATATGATTTCTTAAAGCTTAAAAATATTTTAGAAGAAACCGATATTTCCGTCTTAAACAATCTGCTTAATGAAATCATACAAGATAATGAACCGTATCTTGTAAGCCATTTAAAAATAGACGGTGAAGCTTTGAAGAATTTGGGTTATAATGGCAGACAAATCGGTCAAATTTTAAAGCAATTACAGCTTGAAGTTATACTAAACCCTAAACTCAACAAAAAAGAAATATTAATTGACAAATTAAATAAAATTTCTTCGTAACGAAATTAAAATCAGCGCCATAAACTGTAATGTACAGCAGTGGTGCTGATTTTTTTATCGGAATGATGCTTATGAAAAAAATTACCGTAATAGGCGGCGATAAACGCCTTACAGCAGTTAAAGAATCCCTTGAAGGTGCAGGATATACAGTTGATACCTTAGGTCTTTATCCCGATGATAAGGGTGATTTCACCACTTCAAAGGTTATTATATTACCCGTACCAACCACAAAGGATTCCGTAAATGTTTTTACTCCCCAAACTAACAGAATTATACCGTTAAAGCTTATAGCCGAAAATACAACCGACCAACTGATTTTATGCTGTAATTACTTTTTCAAAAATAAAAAATGTGTAGATTACGGCTCACTTGACAGCTATGCGCTTTTAAATGCCGTACCCACTGCCGAGGGCGCCATAAAGCTTGCTATTGAAAACACAGATTTCACCCTTTGGAAAAGTAAATGCTTGGTAATAGGCTATGGCAGAGTGGGAAAAGTGTTGGCCAACCGACTCAAAGCCCTCGGTTGCAATGTTACAATAACCGCTCGGAAACCCGCTGACCTATCGCTTGCTGAAACTCTCGGTTTTAGTTACATAAACACCGAGAATTTAAATAACGCTCCCCTATCCTTTGATATAATTTTCAATACCGTTGATGTTAAGGTTATAGATGATGAAAAACTAAATGACATAAAATGCGAACTGATAATTGACCTTTCAACCTATGGAGGCTTAAATCTTGAAAAAGCAGAAGAAAAAGGAATTAAAACAATAAAAGCGGCAGGACTCCCCGCAAAGGTGGCTCCTAAAACCGCCGCCGAGATTTTAAGTAAAACCGTAATTCATATTATCAATTCCTACAATTAAAGGTGAAACTTATGCAAAATATTACTTTAGGATATGCATTTTGCGGCTCTTTCTGCACAATTAAGGAATCATTATGTGAACTTCGCAAATTGGCAGAAAACGAAATCAGAATAAAGCCCATAATGTCAAATATAGTTTACACAACAGATACTCGCTTTGGCAAAGCAGAAGATTTAATAAACGAGGTTGAAGAAATCTGTAAAGAAAAGGTTATTCACACAATAGCCGCTGCAGAGCCTATTGGCCCTAAAAATCTTCTTGATATAATGGTAGTTTCCCCTTGCACGGGAAATACACTTGCAAAAATCGCTTTAGGAGTTACCGATACACCCGTTACAATGGCGGTAAAAGCACATTTAAGAAACAATAAACCCGTTGTATTAGCCATTGCCACTAACGATGCATTAGGTGCCTCGGGTAAAAATATAGGTATGCTTCACAATACAAAAAATATATTCTTTGTACCCTACCGTCAGGATGACCCATTTTCTAAAAATAATTCACTCGTCTGCGATTTTTCGCTTTTACCAAAAACAGTTGAAGCTGCATTAAAAGACTATCAGCTGCAACCCGTAATTCAATCACCTAATATTAACACAAAATAGCAAACCGAAACATTAAACGGGCGATTCATTTCTGAATCGCCCGTAATTATTACTTTTTAAATTGCGGTCCGTAAGTCTTACAAGCACGGTAATCCTGAGATTCTTTATCCATACCAAATGCATTCCAGCAAGCGGGACGGAAAATATCCTCATCGGGAACATTGTGCATACAAACAGGGATTCTGAGCATTGAACACATGGTAATTAAATCTGCACCGATATGTCCGTAAGAAATGGCGCCATGGTTAGCTCCCCAATTCTGCATCACATCATAAGCAGTTTTAAAGGGCGAGCCTTCCTTGCCATCGCAACGGGGAGCAAACCAAGTGCAAGGCCAGGTGGGGTTTGTTCTTTCCATAAGGGTATCCGAAACCTCATCGGGAAGATTAACTGTCCAACCTTCTGCAATTTGAAGAACGGGACCCAGACCTTTAACGAGATTAAGGCGAATCATTGTACAAGGCATTTCTGCTCTCGTGGTGAAACTGCTTGAGAATCCGCCTCCACGGAAGTTATCAAAACCTGCTTCGCACCACTTTGTGGCATCGGTCATCTTCTTGATGTCCTCATCGGTTACTTCCCACCATTTTTTCATTATAGCATTACCGTTTTCATCGGTACAAACACCGCTGGCATCAAGACAAGCCGCACCTGAATTCAGTAAATGGATAATACCATCAGACTCTTTTGCTTTACCATCTAACTCATAGTCGGTAACTCGCTTTACAGCGTCACCGCTCCAATATGTACGAACATCGGCGAAAATCTGAGCTCTATGTGTTAAGAGTCTCATAAAGAGCATACCCATACCATTTAGCACGTCATTTTCGGTTGCAAGTGTGTACGGCTCGCGAGCACCCTCAAAATCAAATGTGGAACTTAAAAGTGCTTCGGGATAGTCACAGTTGGGCCAATGGTCGGTCCACTGTCTTTGACCTTGGAAACCGCCTGCAATCGCATTATGACCCGCCTTTTCCTCCTCAAACTCATCAGGAAGATTTTTATTGCCTGCCATAAGGTCTTTTATAATACAATACATTTTAACGGTGAATTCCCACTGCTTTTCTTTCTGTTCATCAGTGAATTTTACCGAATCAGGGTTATCGTCTCTTCCCTCTTTGCAGTGTTCCTTTGTCCAAGCGAGAGCCTTTCTGTACTCTTCCTCGTTGTAGATGCCCTCTTCCATTCGGCGAATAACTTCAATCTCATCTACAGACTCTATACGCATACCGAAATATTCTTCCATAAAGTCCTGATCCATAATAGAACCTGCTATACCCATACATTGTGAGCCAATCTGCAAATAAGACTTACCTCGCATTGTGGCAACTGCTATTGCAGCACGGCCAAAGCGGAGCAATTTTTCTTTTACATCATCAGGAATGGTTTCAACCATATCTCTGTCCTGCACTTCGTGACCGTAAATGCCGAATGCGGGAAGTCCCTTTTGGGCGTGAGCAGCTAAAACTGCTGCAAGGTAAACTGCACCGGGTCTTTCGGTACCATTAAAACCCCAAACACCCTTAATTGTATTCAGGTCCATATCCATAGTTTCAGAGCCATAGCACCAACAAGGAGTTACAGAAAGGGTAATATCTACGCCCTCTTTTCTGAACTTATCTGCACAAGCTGCGGTTTCGGGCACACGACCGATAGTAGTATCTGACATAACAACTTTTACCGGTTCACCATTTGAATAAAATAAATTTTCTTCAAAAAGTTTTTTAGCAGCATTTGCCATTGCCCAAACCTGAGGCTCCAAACTCTCACGAAGTTTTAAGGGACCGCGTCTACCGTCAACAATCGGGCGGATGCCAATTACGGGATAATCACCTATATATCTGTTTTTTGCCATATTAAAAACCTCCGAAAAATATTTTCTATATTGTATTATAGTTTAAATTGTGATATAATGCTTGTGTGATTTACACCAAAAACTATAACAATATTCACTTTGAGGCAAAAAAATGAAACTTTCTGATTTTCACGAAATTGAACAACGCGGCACACTCAACTTCCCTGTCAGTTACTACCATATAAGTAAAAACACACCGCGTTACATAATGGTACCGCATTGGCATAAAGATTTTGAAATAATAAGGGTTATTTCGGGAGATTTTAAAATATATCTCAACAATATTTCTTACACATTAACCGCAGGGGATATTATATTCGTAGGATGCGGCACCTTGCACCGCGGCGAGCCTGAAAATTGCATTTACGAATGCATTGTGCTTGATTTGAATTTTTTAAGAAGAAAATCTAATGATATTATCAGCACTTTTATAACCCCTATTATAAACGGAAATTCTGTAATTAACTGTGTTCTTAATAAAAACGATAACCTAATTTACGCCAATGCCAATGCTCTTTTTTCGGCTATGCGTTATAAGGAAAGTTATTTTGAACTTGAAGTGAGCAGTTTACTTTTAAAACTGTTTTCACTTCTTTATAAGGAAAATTATATTCACTCTTTAAAAGAAAATAAATCAACCGCTAAACAAACCCAAAATGTAATTAAAATGCTTGATTGGATTGAAGAAAATTTAACCGAACCTATATCACTTGAAAAACTTTCTGAAATTTCTGGACTCAACAAAAAATATATCTGTCGCATTTTCAAAGAATACACTTCGAAATCGCCTATAACCTATATAAACGAGCTGCGAATTGAAGCCGCCTGCCACGAAATGACGGTTAACTCAAGTTCCGTTACAAAAGCCGCTTATGACTGCGGCTTCAATGATTTAAGCTATTTTTCAAAGATTTTTAAGGCATATAAAGGCATGTCACCGAAAGAATACAGATTGCAAAATAGGCGTGAAGGGGTTTAATCCTTCACGCCTTAATTTTACTGTTAATCATATAAAAACTCATATTCGGGAAGCGCTTTCCATTCTTTTGTTTCGGTTATAATATCCTCTATCCCTTTACACACATCAAGAAATTTTTGTCCCTTTTCATCCTCGGTTTCATAAGACAACACCGTTTCTTTTACCGTGACAGTTTTCTCAATTCCATCTGCTTTGACAGATAAAATCAAAGTCATATACGGTGTTGAAGCGCCATTTCCGTGAGGATTATACTGGTCCGGATATGATTCTATATCCAACCCCTTAATAAGCTTCCAAATTGCCGAATACTGCTTTTCGGATAACCTGAGATTGGTTTTGTAATCATCGGGATTAGTTGCATCATTTGTTTTAATTAAAACACCGCTTTTGCTATCATAAGAGCTTATACCGTATGTGTTCCAAGTAAGAGAAAACTCAAATCGGGGCGATTTTGAAGATTCATTTTCAACCCCCGCCTCACTTTTTGCCCATTGGATTATTTCTTTTAATTTATCAACCTGTTCTTTGGTTAAATCCGCCTGGCCTTTATCACAACGAGCGTAACCCTCAGTCAGGTTTATACCATATCCCAAACCGAACTCGGTATCAACTGTATATTCAGGCAAACATTTGCAAAGTTTATTTTTATCATACTTTAAGTTAAGAAGAATATCGGTTACAATCACCGAGTTACCCGACTTAAAGGTATAACTCTCGCCATTATGAAAATAAATGGTGGTTTGTGTGTTTCCGCAATAGCCAATAAACGGCTCATCTACTGTTTGCTCCTCGGTTGCTACCGTGTGAGAATGTCCGCTTACTTTAACTCCATTTAAGTATACCACAATATTTTCTGCACTTTTGGGTGCCTTGTTTTTTGGAATTTCTGTAATAATGTGCCAATACGCAATAGCATCATCATCGGTTTCGGGACCGGTCGATTTTATATTCACGCAAAAAGCACCATCAGGTTCTAACTTTATATTTTCTATTTCATATTCTCGATAATATGTGGGTGAAAATATAGATGCTACTACAAGCGCCTTATCTTCAAAAAACTCGTCATCGTATTTATCACAAGCATCAAGAAATCCTATAGTCATATCAGAAGTGGGGTTTTCCCTTCGCTCTAAGTTAAATTCGTTTTTATTATCCTCATAATATTTCTTAAGCTCATCCACAGAACGAATTACCGCCACAGGATACGGGAACTCGGTAGAATAATTCCAAGCAGTGCGAATATATTGGGCACTGAAAT
>JAZTXU010000188.1:0-3060 GCA_045636565.1 Acutalibacteraceae bacterium | reverse complement strand
GTTTAGGCATTGGCTATAACAAAAACCGAATTGAGGTTGACTCAAAGGAAAAACTTCCCGAGATTTGTATTTTAAGTCTTGAAACCCCTCATTGCTGGCATTGGTCGCTTTACTTTAAGGGTAAATTTTTAGACCCCGAATACGGTGTTTTAACCGAATTCCCACCCTCTGAAAGGCGGTATTATTGGGAAATCAAAAATTATTGACTTTGGAAATAACTTAATATATAATTTGTGATAATTCATTTAGCAGAAAGGATGTTGAATTATGAAAAAAATTAAATTGCTTTTTCAGGGTGACAGTATTACAGACGCAGGCAGAGATTTTAGTGATTACCACGATTTAGGCGGAGGATATCCAAAATTCGCCGCAAAATTTCTCCAAGAAAAATATCCTGAAATAGAGTTTGAATTTATCAATCTTGGAATTGGCGGAAACCAGACCAGAGATTTGGTGGCAAGATTGCAGACCGATTTTATTGATATTCAGCCTGACATTGTTTCGATTCTTGTTGGAATTAATGATGTTTGGCATTATTCGGGCAACATTCCCAAACTTGGAACCGAGAAAAATTGGTTAGATGATGAGGTTTTTGAAGAACGCTACCGCACGGTTCTTAAAGCCATAAAGACCAAGACCAACGCTAAAATTATGATTATGGAGCCATTCCTTATTCCTGTTGAAGATAAGCAGTATTTCCGCGAGGATTTATATAAGAAAATTGAAATTGAGCGTAAGCTCGCTCGCGAATTTGCTGATGTTTATACGCCTACAGACGGACTTCTCTGCTCTGCCTTTATCGGTGATAATCCGCTTTCCTTCGCAGAAGACGGTGTTCACCCCACAGAAAAGGGCGCTGATTTCATCGGTAAACTTTACTGTGCATATATCTCACCATTAATTGATAATTTAATCAAGTAAATATTACATAATTTTGCAAATTTTAACGGGGCTATTTCCATAGCCCCGTTAAATTATTATTTTAAGTTAATAAACGCAAACCCGAAGGGTGAAATTTCTGAAAGTTTAATTTTGTTTCCTTCAAGTTTTCCGTTGCAGTTAATAAATTCAGCCGACGTGTATTCTGCTCCAAGCTCGATTACAGGCTTTAAAATTTCATCGGCAAATATATTCCAAAGACCTATGCCTAAGCCTTCATTATTTTGCTTTGTCAGCATATATAAATCAGGATTATTAAGGCATTTTGCGGCCATTTTTTTGCCGCCGAGCCATTCAATAGAGCTGCAAAGCTGACGCTGTGTATAATAATTGCGCCAACGGGTTTCTCCTGTAAATGCGGCATCAAAGCCGTATACTAAAAACCTCTGTCCGTCTGCGTTTTCGTAATGGAAAGCATCGGCATAACGCTCGCCATCATTTTCGCTGTAAACCACAACTTTTGAATTTTCTTTAAGGGTTAATTCGTAAGCCGAGTTTTTACCGTAGCCGGTCACAACAAAATCATCATAATCGGGGAAATAGAGAAGATTGTTCACAAGCTTTTCACCGATTTTTTCAATTCCCACATCAACGCCTTTTTCCATAAGGATTCTCGCAGCGCGAAGGTCAAGAATGAGTCCGTTATCAAGTGCTTCTTTTGGCAGTTTGCGAGCATTCTCGCCAAACGCAATACCCACGCCGTTATTACCTGAATAGGTTGTGGGGATTGAATTATCAGAAAGCATTCTTGCAGCTATTGAGAAGAATGAATCAGCGATATATTGATGCGGATTTTCAATTCCGCTAAAATCTGCATCCAAGGTTTTTTCAAGTGTTTCGAAAACTCGCACACCGATGTCGGTTTTATCCCCGAAAATGCGCTCAATTTCTTTATAAATGGGTCCGTTTTTAATATGACGGTCAAGATAGCCTGTTTCATAGCCTATGCCCGAAGTGTAATCAAGCATATATTTATGTATACCGTTTCCAACATTTGCTGAACGCAAGGCAGTATCAAAAATTTCAAGATAATTTGCAGGCACCTTATGGCGAGGTCTTGGATAAACATCGCCCTCTGTTAGGATTTCAATGTTTTTGTCTTCCACCCAAGCGTATTCCATTCGCTCAAGCTCAATTACATGCTGAAGGCGGTTGCCCCAAGATTTTTCCACTGCCCAATAGGGAGCACCGATAAGGCGCATAAAGGGCTTGGTGTTACCTGCAAAAAGTTTTGAAAGTTTCTCGGGCGTTGTGCCGTCAGCACCCCATTGTGACATAACGCTGCAATGCCCGAAGCGTACCTCGGGATTTACACTGTCAACAGTTTTGCGAACCTCTTTAGCGTAATTTTCAAGGGTTTCACCCATAATCTTTAACCACTCACGGCGTACATCATTCGGTTTGCCCTCGGTTACCTTCCGACTTAATTCTTCGCGAGAAATCGGGTAACCTAAACGCTCGCTTATAAGCTTCAAATGTCTGTCACAGTAACAACCAAAGCTTCCCATATGGGTGGAATAATCAAGGTCATCATCAAAAAGGATTATATCGGGGTTAAGCTTTGCGATTTCTCGGATAAAGTCGGTCATAATTTTAACCGCTTTTTCACTTGTGGGACAAATAAAGCCTGAACATATTTTTTTATTGCTGTTAAGCGGACTTCCCATAGAGTGAAGACCGCCCTTATGATTTTTCATGATATATTCTTCTATTGTATCAGGGTCAAAATCAGTAACCCAAAGTGACCAAATCCAAACGCCTACCTTAAGGCCATTTTTCTGAAAAAAAGGCACTAAATCTCTTAAGATCTCGATTTGCTCATCATTAACGCTCCTTTTAACAGAGGTTTTCGAAGGTGATAAAAAAACATATTTTGCTTCAGCCTCTTTTAGTGCTTGCAAAGTAGCTTCCTTATCAAAATTTTTCTCAATATGTACAGGTATAGAAATAATATGCATATATAATTCCTCCTATTTATATGTTTAACAATATAAGAGCCATAATGCCACAACCAAGTCCTATTATTTGACGAACAACAAATTTTTCTTTATAAAAGAACGTGGAAATTAAAAATGTTAAAATGAGCTGACAAGCAGATAACACCGGAAAGAATACCGATGT
>JAZTXU010000187.1:0-5013 GCA_045636565.1 Acutalibacteraceae bacterium | reverse complement strand
CTCTTAAATCCTTAACCAAACGCTTATAATTGTGTTAGGATTTACAAAAAATCTTTAGAAAACGATGATTGATTTATTTCCTATTTTTCAAAACGAAATAAAATAAACTTAAACGGCTTGGAGGTTATGCTTCCAAGCCGTCTGGTATTTTTATTAAGTATTGCGAGGTAAAACCTTTCATTCTCAAAAAGGCAAATTCTCGTAATCTCCTTTTTCGCTCTTTTTCCTAGTTCACGGTAGCCCCTGCACTAGCAAATCTCAATGCACTAACACCCTGAAAATTCCTGAAATAAAGGAAAATAAAAGGGATTTGAGATAAAAGAAAATATGTTGAAATAATAGGAAGTACCCAGAGCATTACGAAGTGTTATCTAGGTTCTCTCAGGATATCAATTTTTTCACTTTATTTGTTTTTTAATGTTGTTACCGAAGCAACAAGCATCCTTCTAAGTTCAATACAATCTTTATTAAACTTTTCAAATTCTTCTTTTGATATGCTGTTTACTTCAAAAAGAAGTTCAAGCCAATATGCGCTTTCGTTACATTCTTTGAGAGCGATTTCTAATTTAGAAATAAAATCCTTTGTGCCTTGGGCATACTGTGCCTCGTGTACGTTTGCTCCAACAGATGTTCCCGAGCGCAATAACTGGTTTATCAAAGCGCCTTCCACACTATTCTGTTTTAATTTGCGACAAAGAAAAACGATTTCTTTAGCAAATAATTTTGATTTTTCTCTCAAAACGCTTTCTGACATACTGTTCTCCTTAAAACTTTGCCGTAAGGCAAATCATAACACGGCGAAGCCGTTTTAAACTCATAACTTATTTCGCAAGAAATTTGGAAAAAGTTATCAGTTTAGAGTTATGAGTTATGAATTTGAGCAAAGCTCAAATGTTAAGGTATGATTATTTCTTGCGAAATAATCACAGTTGATAGAATGGGAATAAGGCAAAGCCTTATTCCCACTCTATCGTTCCCACGGGCTTTGGTGTTAAATCCATAAGCACGCGGTTAATGCCCTCAACCTCTGCGGTTATGCGGGCGGTTATTTTGTGGAGCACGCTATAAGGAATTTCTTCAATAGTAGCGCTCATAGCATCGGTGGTGTTTACTGCGCGGATGATTGCCGGCCAACCTTCATAGCGGCTTTCATCCTTAACGCCAACGCTCTTAATATCAGGCACAACAACGAAATACTGCCATACCTTTTCGTTTAAGCCACAGATATCGAACTCTTCTCTGAGAATTGCGTCTGCCTCTCTTAAAGCGTGGAGTCTGTCACGAGTGATAGCGCCAAGACATCTTACACCAAGACCGGGGCCGGGGAACGGCTGGCGGTAAACCATTGCGTGGGGAAGGCCTAATGCTTCGCCTACTACTCTTACTTCATCCTTAAAGAGAAGTTTGATAGGCTCAACCAATTCAAATTTTAAATCTTCGGGAAGTCCGCCAACATTGTGGTGAGATTTAACGGCTTTTTTGCCCTCAGCCTGCTTGATACTCTCTAAAATATCAGGATAAATTGTGCCCTGAGCCAAGAAATCAACATCTTCGAGTTTTCTTGCTTCATCAGCAAACACATTTATAAACTCTGCACCGATAATCTTTCTCTTTCTTTCAGGGTCAGAAACGCCTGCAAGTAAATCAAGAAAACGGTCAGTAGCATCAACATAAATAAGGTTAGCGTCAAGCTCGCCTCTAAACATATCAATAACAGCTTCGCTTTCTCCCTTACGCATAAGACCGTGGTTTACATGAACGCAAACTAACTGTTTACCGATAGCCTTAATTAAAAGTGCGGCAACAACCGATGAGTCAACACCGCCTGAAAGTGCCAAAAGCACCTTTCTGTCACCCACCTGAGCGCGAACAGCTTCAACCTGCTCTGCGATAAAGCTGTCAGCAAGTTCTTTGGTGGTTATACGAGCCATAGATTCGGGACGTACATTTGTATCCATTTTTATTTCCTCCCGTATTAGTTAGTGTAGTTATCAAAGTAACCCTGAACGAGTACCACAGGTGTACCCTTGTCGCCTGAGCCTGAGGTGAGGTCGCAAAGTGAACCGATGAGGTCAGTAAGCTGACGGGGAGTGGTTCCCTGCGCTGCCATATTACCAACAAGGCTGCCGCTCTTTGCTTTAATGCTTGCTGAAATAGCCTCTTTAAGCGCATCGCCTGACAAATCCTTAAAGTCATTATCTGCAAGGTATTTTAACTTTAATTCGTTAGGTGTACCGATAAGTCCATCTGTGAAAGCGGGTGAAACAACGGGGTCTGCAAGCTCCCAAATCTTACCTTTGGGGTCTTTAAAAGCACCGTCACCGTAAACCATAACTTCAACATTCTTGCCGGTTGCTTCCAAAATCAATTTCTGAATTTCAAGAACTAAAGGCTTGCATTCTCTCGGGAAAAGTTTAATCTTATCCTCGGTTGACTTGTTAGAGCCTAAAAGACCGTAATTTTCATTGCAACCGCTGCCGTTTACGGGAGCATTGAGGATTTCATCAAGTCCCAAAACTATTTTAGCGCCGGCTTTCTTTAAAAGACGCTTTGTGCGAGCGCGGGTGTGAATATCGCAAGCTAAAACACAGTCGGTATAATCAAGAATAGCGGTGGGCTGATTTGCGAAAATAATCTCAACCTCTGCGCCACATTCCTTGATAAGGTTTTCGTAATATTCAACATAGTCAACACCGGTGAATACGAGCGGATGAACGCCGATAACCTCGCGGTATCGCTGGAGTGATAAAAGATCTGAATAAGGATTTATGCCTGCTTCATCAAGCTTGTCCCAATCAGCAAGTTCGTTTCCAACCTCGTCTGAAGGGTAAGCGAGCATAAGAACGATTTTCTTTGCTCCCTTGGCAATACCTTTAAGGCAGATTGCAAAACGGTTACGGGAAAGAATCGGGAAAATAACACCAACGGTACCTCCGCCGAATTTTGACTTAACATCTGCTGCGATATCGTCGATATGAGCGTAATTACCCTGAGCTCTTGCTACGATTGACTCTGTAAGAGAGATAACATCGCGGTCACGAAGTTCAAAGCCCTCACTTTTTGCCGCCGCAAGTACGCTATCTGCAACTATTGTTGCAAGATTATCGCCCTCACGGATAATGGGACAACGGATACCTCTTGATACGGTTCCTACAAGGCGTGCATTTTCTGACATAAATTTTCGTCCTCTCTGATGAAAAAATAAAAATTAATTGATTTTCAAACAAAAGCATTTTAAAATACCGTTACGGCGGCGAGTGAAAATCAAACACCACCTTAACTGATATATTATACCCGAATTTTTTTCCACTTTCAAGTATTTGAATAAAAAAAATTAATTTTTTTTAATTTTCGGTTATCACCGCACTAAAACTGCCCCCAAATAACTATAACCGCATAAAACAAACAAAGTAATCCTGCGCAAGTAATCATTTTCATCCCTCTTTCCGTTGAATTCAGTTTTTTCCTTTACTTATTATATAATATCCCATTCTGTGTCCCTTAAATCGGACTTAACCGTAAAAATCAATCCGTTGAAAAAAATTTCTTTTTGTAGTATAATCGGTTTGTATAATAGACAAAAGGGGAAGAAACATTTTGAAATCGTTTGATAACAACGAATTTTAAAATTATAAGCACGAAGTACAGGAAAAATGGGGCAATGCAGAATTTATAAGTAAAGCAATAACAGCATATACAAAGGGTGAATAAAATGTTTGATTTTAAAAATAAAATTGCGGTCGTAACGGGCGGAGCACGCGGAATCGGCAAATGTATCTGCGAAAGTTTTGAAGCGGCAGGTGCCACTGTTTGCGTTATTGACCTACTCGAAAACGATTATTTTATAGGCGACCTTGCTAACAAGGAAACACTCGAAATTTTCTCTAAAAAGGTTATAGAAGAATACGGTCATATTGATTTTCTCATAAACAATGCCGCTCCCAAATCCTGCGGAATCGGAAACGGCAGTTATGAAGATTTTGAATACGCATTAAAAGTCGGTGTTACCGCTCCGTTTTATCTTTCAAAGCTTTTTGCACCTTATTTTAGCGAGGGTGCGAGTATTGTTAACATATCCTCCTCGCGTGACAGAATGAGTCAACCTGAAACCGAGAGTTACACCTCGGCAAAGGGCGGCATTTCAGCCCTCACCCACGCATTGGCGGTAAGTCTTTCGGGCAAGGTGCGGGTGAACAGCATTTCGCCCGGTTGGATTGATAACAATTACACCGTATATGAAGGTGCCGACGCCACCCAGCACCCTGCCGGAAGGGTTGGTAATCCTCCCGATATTGCCAATATGGTACTATATCTCTGCTCCGATATGGCAGGTTTTATCACCGGAGAAAACATTTGTGTTGACGGCGGTATGACAAAACAGATGATTTACCATGCCGACTGCGGTTGGGAATTAAATAAATAATGCTCATATTACAAATTTGCAATTTATCTGAAGCCTCTTCACACTATAAAATAATAAGAACGACTAAAAACCGATTATGTAAATAATATTCGGAATTTTAAACAGATGCGCTAAAAACACAAACATAATTTCTTAAAAGTTGTTTTAAGAGGTTGGCTAAAATTTTAAATATCTTAAATTATAAAAAAACGGTAGAAACAGACAATTCTGTTTCTACCGTAATTTAATTTATCTGTTATCAGATATTACTGCTTACCGTAGAGCTCAACCAATTTTTCAAGATGTGCTCTGCGAGCCTTTGCAGCTTCACTTGCCTGCTCGAAGAGAGCATCTGCACGATCAGGGAATGAACGTGTGAGTGAAGAGTAACGAGCTTCGTTAAGGAGGAATTCCTTATAATCGCCTGTTGCAGGCTTGCTGTCAAGACTGAAAGGATTCTTGCCTTCGCTCTTTAGTGCAGGATTATAACGGAACATATCCCAGTATCCGCAAGCTACAGCCTTTCTCATTTCGTTCTGGCAGTTCACCATACCACCCTTAATTGAGTGCATTTCGCAAGGTGAGTAGCAGATAATGATAGAAGGACCATT
>JAZTXU010000186.1:0-8010 GCA_045636565.1 Acutalibacteraceae bacterium | reverse complement strand
AGCCAACCCATATAGGTATCCATTCGCGCCATAACCTCATCGAAATCGAGCTTGTCACCCGACAAAACAGGCATTTGCGGGCCAATATGGATTCCGCTTGTGGTATCGTAACCGCCGTTGATTGCAATAAGAAGCAACTTTGCCAAATTACAACGCGCACCGAAGAATTGCATCTGCTTACCAACCTTCATTGCAGAAACACAGCAAGCAATTGCGTAATCGTCACCATAAATGGGGCGCATAATATCATCGTTTTCGTACTGAATGGAATCGGTGTCAACAGACACTTTAGCACAGAACTTTTTGAATCCTTCGGGCAAAGCGTTTGACCAAAGAACCGTTAAGTTGGGCTCAGGTGAAGAACCCAAAGTGTAAAGTGTGTTGAGAATTCTGAAACTTGACTTTGTAACAAGTGTTCTGCCGTCTTCACCAACACCGCCAACCGCTTCGGTTATCCACATCGGGTCGCCACCGAAAAGTTCATTATATTCGGGGGTTCGAAGATGTCTTGCTATTCGCAGTTTCATAACAAAATCGTCAATAAGTTCCTGAGCAGTTTCTTCAGTAAGAACACCATTTTCAATATCGCGTTCAATATAAATATCAAAAAATGTGCTGACACGACCCAAAGACATAGCCGCACCGTTTTGCTCTTTAATTGCGGCAAGATAACCGAAATATGTCCACTGAATAGCCTCACGCGCATTCTTTGCAGGCTCGCTGATATCAAAACCGTACATAGCCGCCATTTCCTTCATATATCCGAGGAACAAAATCTGGCGGTAAAGTTCTTCGTCAAGGCGGATAGTTTCAGCATCAAAATTCTTGTTTGTGAGTTCTGCCTTGTCCTTCTTCTTTTCTTCAATAAGTTTATCAATACCGTAAAGGGCAATTCTTCTGTAATCGCCGATGATTCTGCCTCTGCCGTAAGCATCGGGAAGACCTGTAATTACATGGCATTTTCTTGCCATTCTCATTTCGTCGGTATAAGCGCGGAAAACACCATCGTTATGGGTGGTGCGGTAACGGAATTCTTCCTCAATCTGCTCGCTGAGTTTATATCCGTAAGCCTCGCAAGCCTGACGTACCATTCTCATACCGCCAAAGGGATTTACACCGCGTTTTAAGGGGCGGTTGGTCTGCATACCAACGATAAGTTCATTTTCCTTGTCAATATATCCGGGTGAATAGCTTGTAAGAGAAGATACTGTTGCTGTATCAACATCAAGCACACCGCCATACTGTCTTTCCAATTTAAAGAGTGCATTTAACTTGTCCATAAGGGCAGAAGTTCTAGCGGTGGCGCCACTTAAAAAGTTATCGTCACCCGCATATTCTTTATAATTCTGCTGAATAAAATCACGAACATTGATTTCATTCTGCCAAACTCCTGTTTTAAATCCGTTCCAATTCTTGTGTTCCATAATTTTCACCTCAAAATTTCTCAGGATGCCCATATTTCAAACTGGTTTTTAGTTTATAAAAGGGCAACCCAGCTTTTAATAAAACTGAATCGCCCAGACGGTCGGCAAAAGACGGACAGACTGATTTCTGTCGGTCAAAACTTTCATATTCCCATGCAGTGCTCTGCAAATCCGTCAGTCATATGAAAGTATTATCATTTTACAACAAAAAAAATTATTTGTCAACAATATATTGTGTTTTTTGCTAAAAAAACCACAAAATATACCTTTTGCACATAAAATCGATTTATATTTTGAATTTTTATATACATTTACAATTCAGCGGATTTTCCTTTTTTGAAATACCGCATAATAAAAATCACCAATACTGTACCGAGAATCGGGAAAAGAGCGGTTACAAGCATACCTGCTTTAAGACCGATTTGCTCGGTTGTAAGGTTAAGCGTTGGGGCCAATTTTTCGGCAAAACCGCTTTGTGATACCTTATCGGTTACAATTCCTAAAAGCTGTGGAGAGACAGAAGCACCCATATCGCCGCTTGCCGCCATAAGCGCAAATGCCGCAACCGAAACATTTGGAATTTGCTCCTCCATCATAATAAGTGTACCCGGCCAGAGCATAGCGGTAAAAATACCGGTTAAAACACAGGCAATAAATGAAATAATAACATTATTGCAAAAACCGATTGTAAGATAGCAAACGGCGGCACAGAACATACTCACCAACAAAAATTTCATAATATTTTTGCCGAATTTTCCGTAAGCGATTCTGGTAAATCCAAGCAGAATCGCAAAGCCTGCCATACCGAGAATATCACCGAAAGCTTTATCGATATGTAACGCGTTTTCCATATAGCTTGAAATCCAGTTGGTCATGGCGTTTTCGGCGCAGCTGCCGAAGAAAATACATGCCGCGCAAAGACCGATTCCAATAATACGCCTTCTTGAGGATGAGGTTTTTACTGTTTCTGAAGCGGTGTTCATATCGGGAAATGGAGAAGTCATAAAAAGCACCGCTGAACTCACGGGCAAAGCCGCGAAAAACAAGGTGAGATACATCCAATTCTCACTTCCGAACAGTTTCAAGAAAACCGTTCCAAAGGTTACAACCGAGAAAACACCGAAAGCATAAAGCGAGTGAAGATTGCTCATATCTCTTTGCGGATTATCGGAAGGCATTGCCGCAATAACGGGGCTAAGCAATACCTCTGAAAGACCTGCCGAAACCGAGAAAATTATGGTACCGACAAGCAGACCCAAATAGGCAATATTAGGGAAAAATGTTGGGATAAGCGCATAAACCGCAAGACCTAACGAGGTGATAAGCGGCATTATTCTTATAACCTTGGCGGTGTTAAAATGCTTTGCGAAGAAGGTGAAGATTAAATCCACCAATAATTGAGTGCAGAAATTCGTCAGCACCAATGTACCAAGCAAGGTATAAGAAATATTATATGTTTCTCTAAATGTAATGAACAAAAGCGGCGGCAAACTAAACACCGAAGACATTGTGAAATATGCCGAATAACACGCAAGTCTTGTTCTTTTGAATTTTGAATTCTTACTGCTCATTTTTACTCTCCGATATTAAAAACGTTTAATTTTACACTTCACGAGTATACCATAAATATATCTGTTTGTCCATAGGGAAGATATAATTGGTGCGGTTTTTTTGAGTAAATAATTAATGCATATAAACGATTTATATGTTTAGCGTAAAAATGAGGTTTGTATTCTGTTTTAAAGTGTTGACTTTGCCTCTTTTTTATGATAGATTTTTAATAAGATTATATCTTGCTTCCGGATTTTGTGTGGCAAAATGATTAGGGGAAAGGGTATAATTATACATTGAAAAAGCGTTATTATTTCCCGAAAAGGAGAAAAGAAAATGAAAAGAATAATCAGTTTAGCAATTATTGCGATTCTTTTATGCTCAGTTATAATTGCACCTGTACCCGCTTCGGCTGACAGAACAATTGGTGTTAAAGAAGAGGTGCTTAATGATGACAAATGGCTCACATTAAGCAAAAATACAACGGGTCCGAGATACTTTGTTGATGCAAATGGCAACCCTGTAAATCTTTTTGGTACAGCCCGTTGCCAATTCCATAAATATGATCAGGAATGGGGAATTTACGGTGAGCCCGGTATTGATTCACTCATAGAGCATTATGCGGATTTTGGCATGAACTTTATTCGTTTATCTCTTAATGTGCCCGAAATTTGCGGTGGCAAAAAGCTCACCGATGAAGAAATCAATACATATATAACCGAAAAAATTGATCCCGATGTTCAGGGTATAATCCGCAACGGTATGTATGTTATGATTGATATACATATGTATCCTCAACAGGAAACAAAATATTCTGTAAAAACAGCTTCGGAAATAGTGGATTATGCAAGAGAATACTATTTACCGCTTTTAAAGGGCATTGCCAGAGTTTATAAGGATGAGCCTATGGTTGCAGTTTATGAAATCTGGAACGAGCCATATCCCGCAGACCAGCAGGACCTCAACCATAATGTTTCCGAATGGAATTCATTAGTTCGCAGCTATTTTATAGACGCGGTTAATGAAATCCGTAAAATAGATACTCGCCATGTAATTATGGTTAGTGACTTTAATGCGGGCTGGGGCATGTGCACAGGTGTTACCTGGAAAGGATATTACAAGTTGCTTGACCCAGTATACCAAAACACCTGCTTTAGCACACATATAGCACGCGAACATGTAACTGAACAGTGGGGTTCTTATTATTCTTGGTATAAGTCGTTTACAAGGGATAATAATATTTGCATGGTTTTTGGTGAAATTGAAACCGAGGGTAACCTGATGAACACAGAGGGTATGAAAACCTTGCTTAATTTTTTTGAAGAGACTAAAAACGAGTACCATTTCAGCGGAAACCTTTGGAGACCTCACGGTTGGAACAGTGAATACCACGAGCTTTGGGCGCAAAACGGTTGGGCGGACAGTTACTGTAATATTGGCCCGTATCCTACCTCGCGATATACCATAGAGGCAGAGGATGTAAACGGTAAAAAATCAAATTTAGTTGAAACCGCCACAAGCCCGGTTATGTTTGGTGACAATACCAAGAGTATGGGTATAAGCCTTAATGCAGGTCTTGCTGCCGATAAATATTACGAAACCACCGAGCCTGCAACTCAAAAAATCGTTTACAAGCAGGGCACCTATAATATTATGGTAAGAGCCGTTGGCGACAAAACCCATCAGGGTGATTTTATTGTGGGTTATAAGGATACAGACGGTGTAGTTCACCAGATAGCGCGCTTTAACGGTAAAAACAGTGGCGGCAAGGCTTATCACCAAACCATTACATTTACCGCAAGTAAGCCAATTGCATCCTTTGTGTTCTTTGGTTGTGAAGCAAAAGAAAAAAGCGTTTATATTGACCGACTTTTAATTGAGGGTAAAGAAGCAAAGGATGAAACCCTTGACCGCTCAAAATATACTATTCCGACTACCGCTAAAAAGATAGTTAAGTTAAACGGAAAAATCGAAACTGTTGTAAATCAAGACCCCGAGAATGATAACAGTTCATCTGACTCTATTAAGGACCCTTACGGTGATATTGACGGTTTTGTTGATGATATTTTTGATGACGAATCGAATGTAAGCGGAGGTACAAATAATTCCGCTCAGAATAATAGCAGCACCAATAACTCAAATAAACCTTCCTCCAAGCCCAATAATAATGATAATAATGACAAAGGGGATAACAAAAATAACACTACCACGATAATTCAAGGCGGCGGAGGGAAAAAAACCACCACAACTACCACCACAACCACCGAAGGCGGTTCGGAAGATTACTCTTTATATATTTTGATAGGTGTGGGTCTTGTCGGTCTTACGGCACTGCTGGTTATTATTTATATTATTGTAGTTAAAATTAAAAAGAAAAAAGCAAACTAACGCAGAAATCAAAATTTGAATATTTAGCACAAAAACAAAGTCAACATTATATTAAATGATGTTGACTTTGTTGTATTAATATGATAAATTAAGAAAAGAAGTGAATTTATATATTATAAAGGAGAATGCAGTATGAAAAGAATCTTTACTTTATTAATGGTAGTGATTGTTTTATGTTTAGCGCTTGTTCCGATAAGCACTGTAAGTGCTGAAAAAAGCGCGAGTGTTAAGGATGAATATCTCAATGAGGATAAATGGTTATCACTCAGTAAAAACACTTCAGGTGCGAGATATTTCGTGGATGCTAAAGGCAACCCCGTAAATCTTTTTGGTACCGCTCGTTGCAAGCATCACCAAAATGAAGAGGATGTGCTTTATTCGGACAGTGGTGACGCAAGTGTTAATTCTCTAACAGTCCATTACGCAGGCTTTGGTATGAATTTTATGCGTTTATCCATTTTCCCACGTGAACTTTGCGGCGGAGAAGTGCCTACCGATAAAGAGGTTGATACATATTTAACCCAAACGGTTGACCCCGATGTTCAGGCAATAATCAAAAGCGGTATGTATGTTATGATCGATTTGCATCTTTACCCGCAAGAGGAAACAAAATTCAAGGTTCAAACCGCCGCTGAAATAGTAAATTATGCAAGAAAATATTATATCCCTATCTTAAAGGGTGTTGCGAGAATGTATAAAGATGAGCCGATGGTTGCGGTTTATGAGCTTTGGAACGAGCCATATCCCGCAGATCAGCAGGATCTTTCACATAATCGTGACGAGTGGAGCGGTTTGCTTCGCGATTATTTTATAGATGCAGTTGATGAAATTCGTAAAATAGATACCAAGCATGTGCTTATGGTTAGTGATTTTAACGCAGGCTGGGGTATGTGTACAGGCGTTACTTGGGACGGTTATTACGATAAACTTGACCCCGTGTACCAAAACACCTGTTTCAGCACACATATCGCACGCAGTCATGTAACCACAGAGTGGCCTGCTTATTATTCTTGGTATAAATCTTTCACAAAAGACAGAAATATTTGTATGGTTTTCGGTGAAATTGAAACCGAAGGCAATTTAATGTCTACCGAGGGCATGAAAACCCTGCTTGATTTCTTTGATGAAACTAAAGATGAGTATCATTTCTCCGGAAATCTCTGGAGACCGCACGGTTGGGGTGGAGAATACCACGAATTATGGGCTCAAAATGGTTGGGCAGAGAAGTATTGTAATGTAGGCCCGTATCCAACTGCTCGTTACGTTTCCGAAGCAGAGGATAAATATGGCGATAAAAATGACAGTATTGAAATTTCAAACGAAAAAGAGTTATTCGGTTTTGAAGCAGGTAACGGTATTTCAATGAATGCAGGTTTATCCATAGGTCAGTTCTATGAAAGTACAAGTGAATCTGCGAAAAATGTAATCTATAAAGAAGGCAAATATAAGCTAATGGTGCGCGCTGTCGGTAAAGATGGCTATGAAGGCGATTTTATCATAGGTTATCGTGATTTGGACGGTGTTGTGCATCAGATTGCGAAATTCGAAGGCAAAAACACAAGCGGAAAAATTTATTATCAAACGGTGGAATTTATCACTCAAAAGCCGATTGTGTCCTTTGTTTATTTTGGCTGCGAAAGTTCTGAAAAGAGCGCTGTTATTGATAGAATTTACATCGAAGGAGCTGCTGCCGATAAGGAAACTCTTGTTAGGCTTAAAACGGATTATGCCGATATAAATAAAGTTATAGATTTAGAGGGCAGCACTTATAATCTTACCGCACAGGATGGCGGTTTCGTCGCAGAGCTTGATGCAAATGCTCCAAAGCAGGAAATTCCAACCGAAATACCTGAAGAATCTTCAAAGTCTGAAAATAGCGGCGATAAAAACACCTCAGCCTCAACCACCGAAAAAGGCGGAAATTACACAATAGTTTTAATAATTGCAGGCGCAGTAATAGTTTTGGGCGCAGGCGCAGTTGTTGCAATAGTTATAATCAAGAAAAAGAAAAATGTAAAAACTTCCGAATCGGAAGAAAATTGATTTGTTATAATATTTGTAACGCGTTTACAAATGGAGGGTCATTGTGAAAAAAATAATTTCATTAATAATTGTTTTCGTGCTTTTGTGCTTGGCAACGATTATTCCAACAACCGCATCTGCTGCGGCAACTAAAGGCGTGAAAGAGGAATATTTAAATTCCGATAAATGGCTGACCTTAAGCAAAAACACCACGGGTCCCAGATATTTTGTTGATTCCAAGGGCAAACCTGTGGAACTTTTCGGTCACCACCGCTGTCAGGAATTGGCGGCAAGCGAAAATGCTTACTCGGCTACCGAAGGCATTGAGGCTCTTATGAGGAATTACCGCGATTACGGTGTAAATTTTATAAGACTAGGTATCTATGTGCCATCTATTTGCGGCGGCAAAAAGCCTACCACAGAGGAAATTAATGCCTGCATTACAAGCAATATTGACCCTGATGTGCAGACCATTATCAGAAATGGTATGTATGTAATGCTTGATGTACATATGTATCCTCCTGAAGAATGTAAAACTGCAGAGGCAACTGTCAAGTACGCGAGAGATTACTATCTTCCGCTTTTAAAGGAACTTGCTAAAAAATACAAAGATGAGCCAATGGTT
>JAZTXU010000185.1:0-6368 GCA_045636565.1 Acutalibacteraceae bacterium | reverse complement strand
TTTGGTTTCGGGGTGGGTGAGACCAACCTCAATATTCGCCTTCAAAATACCGAATTTATTGCCCATATCGTAACGGGTGCCGCTGAAATCAACGCCAATCATACCCTTTGAAATGGCAACTTCTTTCATAGCGTCGGTAAGTTGGAGTTCGTTACCAACACCAAGCGGAATACGCTCTAAAATATCGAAAATCTCATTTTCAAGAACGCATCTGCCGAGGATTGAGAAGTTGGAGAACTTCTTATCGAGGGAGGGTTTCTCAATCATATCGGTGATTTCGTAATTCTTATCATCAAGGGCGGAAATCTTCATTGAACTGTACTTAACGATGAGTTCGTCAGATACTTCTTTGATACCAACAACGCTCTTGCCGTATTTTTCGTAAGCCTCGCAAAGTTCGCTGATAGCCGGAATCTCACCAACAATTACATCGTCACCGTAAAGCACTGCGAACGGCTCATCGCCAACAAATTCCTTTGCTCTCAAAACCGCGTCACCAAGACCGCGGGTTTCCTTCTGGCGAAGGTAATAAATATTAGCAAGGTTTGCAAGGTTATTAAGTTCCTCGAGTGTGTCTGTTCTGCCACGCTTTTCGAGCATATTTTCAAGTTCTACCGAATGGTCAAAATGGTCTTCAATAATACCCTTACCTCTGTTTGTGATGATAAGAATATCAGTAATACCTGCCTTAACAGCCTCTTCAACTATGTACTGAATAGCGGGCTTGTCAACAATGGGGAGCATTTCCTTGGGCATTGATTTTGATGCGGGAAGCACGCGTGTGCCAAGACCTGCTGCGGGGATAATCGCCTTTTTAATTTTCACAAACATCAACCTTTCATTTTAAAATATAAATGGTTTTATAATTTCGGGTAAATAGGATAGAACAAGATACGCTAAAAGGAATCCAAAAACATTAACGCCGCCTTTTTTGCGATTGTCCATCTCAATATCGCTGCTTTCTTTTCTTATTTTCTTTATTTGGGACATGGCATACTTTTTATACCAGTAATCGCCGAAAATACCTGAAAGTATTCCCACTGATAAGAAAATAACCGAACTGATAGCAGCAAAAATGATGAATATTTTGTTTATATCGGGAATAACACTGTAAGTATTCTTCCAAACTTCAATAATGCTGGTTACATTATTGTAAACGCCGAGGCTAACCATTTCTTTCTGCACGGGAATGCTGATTATGGTTGCAATCAACTGCAAAAGACCTGTTATAACACCGCCGACATACATCTTTCGTGAAAACATCCATTCACTTGGGAAGAGGAATGCGAGCCAGTTCCAGGATGCTTTTTTGCCTTTTCTGAAGTTGGCAAATTTTGGAATATAGCGTTGAGTGTTTACAAGCACGAAATTTTTAGCATCATCGGCTGTGATACCGTCATCAACCTCTTCGTCTGCCGGAACACCGCCCAAAAAGTCAAACCTGATGCCGTTAATACGAACAAAATTCGGTGCATTGCATTTGGGGCAGGAGCCTCTTTTTGCCTCGTAAATTTCGCCGCACATCTTACAACGCACGGTATCAGGCGAGGGCTTGTAATATTTTTCTTCGTCAAACTCCGAATTATCGGAAGGCTCATCATCAAGATTAAGCCAACCTTCGGTTTCTGCCTTTTCTTTTTTCTCTTTTTCTATTCTTTCAATTTCTTTTTCTTTTGAATATTCTTCTTCTGTGCCGTGAAGATGTTCAAGTGCACAGTGACCCAAGGCGTTATAACATTCTCTGTGATGAGGGGCGCCGCAAACGGGGCAGTAAACCACATCATCATCTGAAAACAACTTCGCCTTGCAATAAACACAGGATTCTTCGCTGTGATAAAGGCTCATAAATTGTACCATACCTTCCGCAGAAATTACGCGAGCGTTTTTCTGCTTTCTTCTATTTTTTCAAAAACTTTGCAGAAGTATTCTTTTCCGTAATTATGGAAATTACCTTCTTCAATCATTTGTTTTAACTCGTTTACGGTTACCCACTTCGCCTCGGAAACCTCGGTTTTCTGAAGGCGCAACCTCTCAAGCGGGATATTTGATTCCAAAAGCCACACATCAAGAAGTGAATTACGCCTTTTTGTGCGGAACGCTTTTTTGAGGTTTTTTCTGTTTGAGCAAACGCCCAATTCCTCAAAAAGTTCGCGGTTGGCAGCGGTGTACGAACTTTCACCTGAAACTGCCGCGCCGCCCGTTGCCGCCCATTCGCCCGGCATAAGTGGTTTATCATCTGCCCGACGTTGGATTAAAATTTTACCGTCAGACGAAAAAACCCAAATATGCACAACAAGGTGATATTCGCCGTTTTTCAGAAAATTCCTGCCTCTTAAAGTGGTTTTTCCTGTGGGAGAACCGTTTTCATCAAGTATGTCCCATTTTTCGGTTATCATCTTTTTGTTACAATATCTCCTGCTTTTTTGTAAATACTGTTTGCAGGAACAAAACCTCTTACAGATGAAAGAGGATAAATATTTGAGTTTTTGCCGATAATTGTGCCGGGATTAAGAACGCTGCCACAGCCAACCTCAACATTATCACCCAAAGCGGCGCCGAACTTCTTTCTTCCGGTTTCGATAACCTCATCACCGCATTTTACTGAAACCAAGGTTTTATCAGACTTAACATTAGAGGTAATTGAGCCTGCACCCATGTGTGAGTAAAAACCTAAAATAGAGTCACCAACATAATTGTAATGGGGAACCTGAACATTGCCGAGCAAAACAACATTTTTGAGTTCGGTTGAGTTGCCCACAACGCATCCGTTTCCAACAAAAGCGTTTCCGCGAATAAACGCACAGTGGCGCACCTCGGTATTTTCACCGATAATGCAAGGACCTGTGATAGAAGCACTGGGGGCTACCTTTGCAGATTTTGCAATCCAGATATTTTCGCCCTTTTCCTCGTAAATCTCCTTGTCAAGTGTGGGGCCTAAGTCCTTGATAAAATCGCCAATTTTGGAAAGAATATCAAAAGGATACTCTGCGCCCTCAAAAAGCGGAGCAGCAAGAGTGTTTTCAAGAGTGAAAAGTTCTTTTATTTTTATTGCATCCATATCTTTTTCTCCTTTTTAAAAGTTCAATAGTATTATATGTTGTTATTATAACATCTAAATAAAAAATTTTCAACAATTTATATTTTTAGGTATTGTAAATTTTTTTAAAATGTGTTAAAATCATAAACAGATTGAAAATTGCGTACTAAAGTGTGCGAATGAGCGGGTCCTGTGCGACGGGACGCTACGAACCATGTCAGGCGGGGAACCGAGCAGCATTAAGTAGTTTTTTCTGTGCGCCGCAGTAAATCGGTTCATTCGTACACTCGAGTACGCAATTACTTTTATAAACATATTAACAGAGGTGAAAATATGGCATATCAGGCGCTTTACCGCAAATACCGCCCTCAAACATTTTCCCAAGTTGTGGGTCAGGAACATATAACCGAAACCCTCAAAAACGAATTGGCTGAGGGTAAAACCGTTCACGCCTATCTCTTTACGGGTACTCGCGGTACGGGCAAAACCAGTTGTGCTAAGATACTCGCAAAGGCGGTCAACTGTATTGATGCCCAAGGCGGCGACCCTTGCCTTTTATGTGAGAGTTGCAAGGCCATTGCAGACGGGGATAATACCGATATTGAAGAAATTGACGCGGCCTCCAACAACAGTGTTGACAGTATAAGAGAACTGCGCGATTTAATAAGTTTTGCGCCTTCTTCCTCTAAATACAGGGTTTTTATTATAGACGAGGTGCATATGCTCACCACAAGCGCCTTTAACGCTCTGCTTAAAACTCTTGAAGAACCGCCCGAGCATGTTATTTTCATTCTCGCCACAACTGAGGTGCATAAACTTCCTGCCACCATTCTTTCACGTTGTCAAAGATTTGATTTCAGAAGAATCGATAATGAGAAAATCTGCGAAAGAATACAGTATATAGCAGAAAAAGAGGGACTAACCGTTACAGATGAAGCGGCAACACTTATCGCCGCCGCGGCTGACGGCGGTATGAGAGACGCGCTGTCAATCCTTGATTTGTGCGCTTCAAGCAACAAGAATATTGATGAAGCAACGGTTGAAAGTGTTTGCGCTATGGCAGGCAGTGATTATCTGCTTCAAATGGCGGACTTCATCAAAAACAGTGACACGGAAAATGCACTTTTACTTATTGATAAACTTCATAATTCTTCGGTTGATATGCTAAGGCTTTTATCGGAACTTACTTCCCATTATCGCGATTTAATGATTGTGAAAACCGTTAAGGGCAAAAGCCGTCCCGTGGTTTGCTCGGCAAAAAGGCTTAAAGCGTTGGAAGAGCAGGCGGAAAAGTATGATATTAAAGAGATTATGTACTGTCTGTCCCGATTACAATCGGCTTTTCCTGCTATGCAAACAGGCAACCGCCGTTCAGAAATAGAGATGACGGTTATAAGAATGTGCGACCCATCACTTTCCGCCGATATTGAATCCCTTGAACAAAGGGTGAGCAGACTTGAAAGCGGAGTTGTGAAAACCGCTCCCGCAAAGGCTATTGCGCCCGCAGAAGAAAAGGCAGAAAAGCAACCTGAGGTAACACCCGTAATCGAAGATGATGACGATGAAATTCCTCCGCCGCTTTATGAAAACGAAGCCCCTGCGGAAGAAATTGCGGAAACTATTCCCGAAACAAAGCCCGAACGCTCTGAAATACCTTCTGCTGACGGTATTTGCGAGGTGACCGAATGGGGCGGAATTTTAAATATTCTTATGAAAGAATGTCCCATCATCGGTGGTGTGCTCAATGGTTCAAAGGCATATATCAAAGGAGATTTTCTTCTTATAGATGCGCCAAACAGCCAGTTCCGTTCACTTATCAATAGCCGAAACGGTTATTATAAGGACAGTATCAGAAAAGCGGCAAGCACCGTGCTTGGTGAGACCTATAAATTAGGACCTTACACAAAGCCTTCGGTTCAGAGTGAGTCTGACCCTCTGACCGCATTTGCCGAAAAACTTAAAAATTTTGAAATAAATTAGGTGGTAAAATGGATATTTTAAAATTTGATTTATCAAAAAAATACGGTAAATTCAAACCTTTAAATGCCACAAATGGCGGCCCGTGGCACGTTAGAACCGCACAAAATAATTGGCGAAGCAATCTTAATGATTATAAAGCGGCAAGAATTCCTTATTCAAGAAGTCACGATTCGGCACTTTGCGAAACCTACGGCGGAAGATATTCTTATGATGTAACTTCCATTTTCCCGAATTTTGATGCAGACCCATATAACCCCGAATCTTACGAATTTGCCTGCACCGATGATAAAATTTTAACCACCCTTGATGCAGGCACAAAAACCTTTTTCCGCCTGGGTCAATCAATTGAGCACCAAATTAAGAAATATGCCGTTGTGCCACCCAAAGATTTTAAAAAGTGGGCGGTTATTTGCGAGCATATTATTCGCCATTATACAGAAGATTTTGCAGATGGTTTAAATCTTGATTTTGATTATTGGGAAATCTGGAACGAGCCCGACCTTGCAATGTATGGTGAAACCTGCACTTGGACGGGTAATAAAGAGCAGTTTTTTGATTTTTACGAAACCGCCGCAAAGCATTTGAAAGAATGTTTTCCTCATCTTAAAATCGGCGGCCCTGCCGTTGCGGGACATCCCGAATTCACAGAAGAATTCTTAAAGGAAATGAGCGCACGCAATGTACCGATTGACTTCTTTTCGTGGCACATTTATTGCGTGGAACCAAAATCTGCTTACGATTTTTCGGAGTTTGTAAGAAATCTTTTGAATAAATACGGTTACACCGACACCGAAAGCATTCTTAACGAGTGGAAT
The DNA here is from genome assembly GCA_045636565.1 of Acutalibacteraceae bacterium. GTDB lineage: Bacteria > Bacillota > Clostridia > Oscillospirales > Acutalibacteraceae > UBA737. The sequence continues at coordinate 536 of JAZTXU010000185.1, read as the reverse complement.
TATATTAAAAATTGGCAAGATGGGCGCCAATATTCTTACGAAATGATACACAGCCTTAAAAACGCCGCTTTTGTCACATCGATGATGTGCACGGCGCAGAAATCAACCATTGATATGCTGATGTATTACGATACAAGACCCTCTGTGTATAACGGTCTTTTTGATTTCTATTCACTTAAACCTTTAAAGGGGTACTATCCTTTTATGTGGTATTCCAAGTTTTACGATTTGGAAAACGAGGTACGAAGCGAGACCGACCCCCAAAATATTTATTCCCTTTGTGGAGTAGATAAAAAGGGTAAAGTTACCGCTATGGTGACCTATTACACCGATGATGATAACGCCCTTGACAAGGAAATTAAAATTGATTTTGGCAAAAACTCAAAATACGAAGTTTATTTGCTTGATAACGAGCATAACGCAGAACTTACAGATACTACTGACAATTTGACCTTTAATATGAAGGTGCATTCTTGTCTGTTAATAAAAGAAATTTAAGGAGAATTTAAAATGAAAGTAAGAATCCCAAATTCCGG
>JAZTXU010000184.1:0-3413 GCA_045636565.1 Acutalibacteraceae bacterium | reverse complement strand
TTCGTTTCAAAAACCGAAAAGCTTTCTGATACTTACAAGTATGAAGTCAAACACGGCGAAAAGAGTATTATTGAGTGTAATTTGTAATAAATCACAGCGAAAACAAGCGGAGTGAAAACCAGAATCACTCTGCTTGTTTTTTTATGAATATATTATATAATAATTTTGTAACCAAAACATTGTATTTTTTCGTCATATATAGTAGGGGGTTGTTATCAATTATTCTTCCCTTTATAAAAAAAAGAACCGACCATTTGGTCGGTTCTTTGGCTGGGGTGGCAGGATTCGAACCTACGAATGCAGCAGTCAAAGTGCTGTGTCTTACCGCTTGACGACACCCCAATATTTAATTTGTTTTTGAATCCTGCTACACAGCAAGAAAATAAATTTAGATAAAGGCTTTGGACGAGCATTCGCCAAAGCCTTTTTGTGGGGTGGAAGATGGGACTCGAACCCACGGTCTCCAGTGCCACAAACTGGCGCTTTAACCAACTAAGCTACATCCACCATAGAACAAGAGATATTATATACCAATATACTTGATTTGTCAACAGAAATTTTAAAGTTTTATCAATTAAAAATCTTTTTTAATAAAATTTACAATCAAAATGAGTTTTAAAAAACTTTTTTAAATCTGATTTTCATATTGGATAGGTAACCCTAAACACTATATATAGTGTTTAGGGTCATTTGTTGCTTAATATGGGATATTATAGAATTATAATTGAAAAATTCCTTATAAATACTTCGAAAACGTGCAGGTTTTAACACTGTTTATGGTAAAAACAGAGAAATCATAAAAAATAATTAAAAAATATTCAAAAACCCCTTGATTTATTTTTAAATTGTGCTATAATAATACCTACACGACACAAGATATAGTATAGAAACTAAAAAATAACAGGTATATTTAGGGGGATGTGAAAAGATGAAAATTATTAAAAGAAGTGGCGCGGAAGTTGAATTTAACCCTGAAAAAATCGTTATAGCTGTTACTAAAGCTAACGAAAGCGTGGTTCCGAGCGCCAGAATGTCTGCAATTCAGATTAAGCGTATTGCAGAAGATGTTGAAAGTGCTGCTGCTAATATCAATCGTTCACTTAGCGTGGAAGAAATACAAGATATGGTAGAGGACCAGATTATGAACCAGCGTGCCTTTGATGTAGCACGTCGTTACATAACTTATCGTTACACAAGAGCGCTTGTTCGTAAGTCTAACACCACAGATGAGCAGATTTTAAGCCTTATTGAGTGCAACAACGAAGAGGTTAAGCAGGAAAACAGTAATAAGAATCCTACCGTAAACAGCGTTCAGCGTGACTATATGGCAGGTGAGGTTAGTAAGGATATCACAAAGCGTATCCTTTTAGAGCCTGATATTGTTGATGCTCATGAGCGCGGAATCATTCATTTCCACGATGCTGACTATTTTGCACAGCATATGCACAACTGTGACCTTGTAAATCTTGAGGATATGCTCCAGAACGGCACAGTTATCAGTGGAACATATATTGAAAAGCCTCATTCATTCTCAACCGCTTGTAACATTGCAACTCAAATTATAGCTCAGGTAGCTTCTTGTCAGTATGGCGGTCAGAGTATCAGCCTTACACATTTGGCTCCGTTTGTTGATATAAGCCGTAAGAAGTTCTATAAGGAAGTAAAGGCTGAACTTGAAGATATCGGTGCAGATGTTAGTGATGAAAAGATAAGAGAAATCACCGAAAAGCGCCTTCGTGAAGAGGTGCGCCGCGGCGTACAGACTATACAGTATCAGGTAGTAACACTTATGACCACAAATGGTCAGGCTCCTTTTATTACTGTATTTATGTATCTTAACGAGGCTAAGAGTGAACAAGAAAAGCGCGACCTTGCAATGATTATTGAAGAGGTATTAAAGCAGCGATATCAGGGCGTTAAGAATGAGAAGGGTGTATGGATTACCCCTGCATTCCCCAAGCTTATTTATGTTCTTGAAGAGGATAATATCCGTGAGGGCACAGAATATTGGTATTTAACTCAGCTTTCTGCTAAGTGTACCGCAAAGCGCATGGTGCCTGACTATATTTCAGAAAAAATGATGCTTGAAAATAAGATTGATAAGAACGGTGAAGGTCATTGCTACACCTGTATGGGTTGTCGCAGCTTCTTAACTCCTTATGTTGATGAAAACGGTAAGCCTAAGTATTACGGTCGTTTCAACCAAGGCGTTGTTACCGTGAATCTTGTTGATATCGGTCTTTCCGCAGAAGGCGATATGGATAAATTCTGGAAGATTTTTGATGAAAGAATGGAACTTTGCCACAGAGCTTTGCAGGCTCGCCATGAAAGACTCACAGGAACACTTTCAGATGCTGCTCCTATTCTTTGGCAGCACGGTGCATTGCTCAGACTCGAAAAGGGCGAAACCATTGATAAATACCTCCACGGCGGATATTCAACCTTGTCTCTCGGCTACGCAGGTCTTTGGGAATGCGTTTACAGTATGATTGGTAAGAAACTTACCGAGGCTGAGGGCGAAGCCTTTGGTTTAGAGGTTATGAAGAAGCTTAATGAGTATACTGCAAAGTGGAAAGCTGCTGAGAATATCGACTATTCACTTTACGGAACTCCCCTTGAGAGCACAACATATAAATTTGCTAAATGTTTGCAGAGTCGTTTCGGTGTGGTTAAGGGCGTTACTGACAGAAACTACATCACAAACAGCTATCATGTTCATGTTGGTGAAGAGATTGATGCTTTTGATAAGTTGGCACTTGAAGCTAAATTCCAGCTACTCTCTCCCGGCGGTGCAATTTCTTATGTTGAAGTTCCGAATATGCAGAATAATATTGATGCGGTAATTTCTGTAATGCAGTTTATTTATGATAATATTATGTATGCAGAGCTTAACACCAAGAGTGACTATTGCCACGAATGTGGATTTGATGGTGAAATCGGTGTTGAAGAAGATGAGCACGGCAAACTCGTTTGGAAGTGCCCCAACTGTGGCAATACTGACCAGGACAAAATGAATGTTGCTCGCAGAACCTGCGGATATATCGGTACTCAGTATTGGAATCAAGGCAGAACACAAGAAATTAAGGAAAGAGTATTACATCTGTAATAATAATAAAAGTTCGGAGGGGTTATCCCCTCCGAATATTTTAAGAATATTTACTGTTAGGACGATAATTAATGAATTACGCAGTAATCAAAAAATTTGATATTGCAAACGGCCCCGGTGTTAGGGTATCGCTTTTTGTGAGCGGTTGCAGACATCACTGTAAAAACTGCTTTAACGCTGAAGCGTGGGATTTTTCTTACGGCAAAGAGTTTACCGAAGATACAATAAACGAAATTATAACCGCACTAACACCTTCGCATATTCAAGGATTTTCGCTTTTGGGCGGCGAGCCGTTTGAACCCGAAAA
>JAZTXU010000183.1:0-10897 GCA_045636565.1 Acutalibacteraceae bacterium | reverse complement strand
GCTATCTGTCACGGTTGTACAGGTAAGGGTAATGATCAGGTTCGTTTCGAACTTGCTATTAAGGCTTTCGCTCCTGATATGCCTATTATCGCTCCTTGGAGAGAGTGGGATATTAAATCTCGTGAAGAGGAAATTGAGTATGCTGAAGCTCACAATGTTCCTTTAAAGATAAACCGCGAAACCAACTATTCAAAAGATAAGAATATCTGGCACTTGTCACACGAAGGTCTTGATCTTGAGGATCCCAAAAATGAGCCTCAGTATAATAAGGAAGGCTTCTTGGAGATGGGCGTTTCTCCTGAAATGGCTCCCGATAAGCCTACATATGTTACTGTTCATTTCGAACAGGGTGTTCCCACTGCTGTCGACGGCAAGGAAATGGGTGCTGTTGAACTTGTTGAAACCCTTAATAAATTAGGCGGCGAAAACGGTGTTGGTCTTCTTGATATAGTTGAAAACCGTCTCGTTGGTATGAAGTGCCGTGGCGTTTACGAAACCCCCGGTGGTGCTATTCTTTATAAGGCTCACTCAGTTCTTGAGAGCATCTGTCTTGATAAGGAAACCGCTCATTATAAGTCACTTGTAGCTCAGAAGTTAGCAGAGCTCGTTTACAATGCACAGTGGTTTACTCCTTTGGTTGAAGCAATTCTCTCATTTGTTAAAACTACACAGAAGTATGTAACAGGCGATGTTACTTTGAAGCTTTACAAAGGCAATATGATTAACGCAGGTGTTACTTCACCTTATTCACTTTATGATCCTGAAATCGCAACCTTCGATGAGGATGAGGTTTACGATCAGAAGGATTCTCAGGGCTTCATAAACCTTTACGGATTACCTACCAAGGTTTATGCAAAAATGAAAGCCAAAAACGGTTTAAAGTAATTTTATATCGTATACACTCAATACCGCCCTATAATAAGGGCGGTAAAGGTGTTTTATTTTACTAATTATAAAGTAGGTTAGAGTTATGGAAAAGATGTGGGCAGGTAGATTCAGTAAATCTCTTAATAAGCTGGCTGATGATTTTAATTCTTCTATTCATTTTGATAGCAGAATGTATAGACAAGATATTACGGGTTCAATGGCTCATGCGGCAATGCTTTCGGCGAGGGGTATTATATCTCAGGAGGATTGCGTGGCTATCATTGACGGTCTTGAGGCTATACTTGTAGATATTGATAACGGTGTTTTGCAGTTTGATATGAATGCTGAAGATATTCATATGTTTGTTGAATCAGAACTTACAAAGCGCATTGGCGATGTTGGCAAAAAGCTTCATACCGCACGTAGCCGTAACGATCAGGTAGCTCTTGATATAAGGCTTTATTTAAGAGATGAAAGCGATAAGATTATTAGTCTTACCAAGGCTTTGTTAAGTGCTATTACTGAGCAGGCTTCAAAGCATCAGAATGCAATTATGCCGGGTTATACTCATCTTCAACGCGCTCAACCTATTGTTTTTGCGCATCATTTAATGGCTTATGCTATGATGCTCACTCGTGATATTGAAAGATTGAAAGATGCTAAAAAGCGTATGAATCTTTCTCCTTTAGGTTCTTGCGCGCTTGCGGGCACAACTTACGATACAGACCGTAATATGACCGCACAAGCACTTGATTTTGACGGAATAACACTTAACAGTATTGATGGTGTTTCAGATAGAGATTTCTGCCTTGAGTTGCTTTCAGCATTCTCAATTCTTATGATGCATCTTTCCCGTTTTTCCGAGGAAATAATTCTCTGGTCAAGCTGGGAGTTTAAATTTGTTGAGCTTGATGACAGTTACACAACAGGCTCAAGCATTATGCCGCAAAAGAAAAACTCTGATATGGCAGAGTTGGTTCGCGGCAAAACAGGCAGAGTTTACGGCGATTTAATGGCATTGCTTACTACCTTAAAGGGATTGCCGCTTGCTTATAATAAGGATATGCAAGAGGATAAAGAAGCAATTTTTGATGCGGTTGATACCGTTAAAATGTGCCTTGGTGTTTTCGCACCTATGATTGCTACTATGTCTATAAATGAAGAAAATATGTATAAAGCGGCAGGCGAAGGCTTTATAAACGCTACCGACCTTGCCGATTATCTCACTAAAAAGGGTTTACCTTTCAGAAGTGCTTATAAGTGCGTTGGTGAAATTGTAGGTTTCTGTATTAAAAACGGTTACGTGCTTGAAAATCTTCCGCTTGAAAAATACAAGGAATTTGATGCTGCATTTGAAGAAGATTTATTTAGTGAAATTTCACTTGAAACCTGTGTAAATAAGCGCATTTCAGCAGGCGGCACAGGTCCCGAATCGGTTGAAAGTCAGATAAAATATATTTTGGAGTATTTAAATGATTAAAAAGGTGTTTATTGATGGCAGTGCGGGAACTACGGGACTTCGCATTGCTGAACGACTTGAAAACAGAAATGATATTGAACTCATAAGGCTTACAGAAGAAAATCGCAAGGATACAGAAGCTCGCAAAAAGGCTTTGAATGAGGCTGATATTGCATTTTTATGTTTGCCTGATGCTGCTTCAATTGAGGCGGTTTCGCTTATTGAAAATGATAATACAGTAGTTATTGATACTTCAACTGCACATAGAGTAAATCCCGATTGGGCTTACGGTTTTCCTGAACTTTCAGATGAGTTTTATGAAAAAATCAAAAACTCAAAGCGAATTGCAAACCCCGGTTGTCATGCAAGCGGCTTTATTTCCTTGATTTATCCTTTGATTGAAAAGGGCATTTTGAAGAAAGACGCTTTGCTTTCTTGCTTTTCACTTACCGGTTATTCAGGCGGCGGCAAAAAGATGATTGCCGAATATGAAGCCGACGAAATAGATGTTGAGCTCACCGCTCCTCGTCAATACGGCTTAACCCAAACCCATAAGCATTTACCTGAAATGACTGCAGTTACGGGAATTATTAATAAACCCGCTTTCTTACCTGTTGTTGATTCTTATTACAGCGGCATGGAGGTAACGGTACCTCTTTTCAGCAGTATGCTTAATGATGGTTTTGGTGTTGAAGATATCAAAAATGCTTATAAAGAAAAATATAATGGTCCGATAGTTAAATATATCGAGGATTTCTCCGAAAACGGTTTTGTTACTGCGAATAAGTTAAGTTTCAAAGATAGTATGGAGATATCCGTGTCGGGAAATGAAGAAAGAATTTTACTTATTTCTCGCTATGATAACCTCGGTAAGGGTGCATCAGGTGCAGCGGTTGAATGTATGAATATCATTCTCGGTTGCGATGTAACTACAGGACTTGAAATATAACGAATATTATTAGGAGTAAATTTATGGAAATGATTTCCGGCGGTATTTGTGCCGCAAAAGGATTTTCCGCAAATGGTATTCATTGCGGAATCAGAAAAAACAAAACTAAAAGAGATTTGAGCTTAATTTTCAGTGAAAAGAAGGCAACTGCTGCGGCAGTTTATACCACTAATCTTGTGAAAGGTGCTCCACTTACTGTTACTAAGAATCATATTGCAGATGGTTATGCTCAGGCTGTGATTTGTAATAGTGGAAACGCTAACACTTGCAATGCAGACGGTATTGAAATAGCAGAGCAGATGAGTGATTTATTGGCTTCAGAGCTTAATATTTCGGCTTCTGATGTTGTTGTAGCTTCTACCGGAGTTATCGGTCAAAAGCTTGATATAACACCTATCAAAAATGGTATTCCTGAATTGGTTGCAGGTCTTGCAGGCGATAAAAGCGCCGAAGCCGCAGAGGGTATTATGACCACTGATACCATTAAAAAAGAGGTTGCAGTAAGCTTTAATATCGGCGGTAAAGAGTGTAAAATCGGTGGTATTGCAAAGGGATCTGGTATGATTCATCCCAATATGGCTACTATGCTTGTGTTTATCACTACTGACTGTGCAATAAGCAGCGAAATGCTTAATAAAGCGCTTTCAAGTGATATTAAAAACACATTTAATATGGTTAGTGTTGATGGTGATACCTCAACAAACGATATGGTAACAGTGCTTGCTAACGGTATGGCTGAAAATGAAGAAATCACCTGTGAGGGTGAAGATTTTGACACATTTATGAAAGCTCTTAACACTGTAACTGTTTATCTTTGCAGAAAGATTGCGGGAGATGGTGAGGGTGCTACAAAGCTTTTGGAATGCTCTGTTACAGGTGCTAAAACAGATGCTATTGCTAAAACGGTTGCTAAATCGGTTATTTGTTCATCGCTTCTTAAAGCTGCAATGTTTGGCGCAGATGCTAACTGGGGCAGAGTTTTGTGTGCTATCGGTTACTCGGGCGCAGATGTTGATGTAAATAAGATTGATGTTTCTTTCAAATCGGCAAAGGGTGAAATTCCTGTTTGCAAAAACGGTGCAGGAATCGACTTTAGCGAAGAAATAGCAAAAGAAATTTTGCTTGAAACCGAAATTGAAATCAAAGTAGCTTTGAATGACGGCGAATTTTCATCAACCGCTTGGGGTTGCGACCTTACATACGATTATGTAAAAATCAATGGAGATTATAGAACCTAATAGGAGTTAAATATGTATATAGATAACATTACAAATGCACAAAGAGCAGAGGTTTTAACCGCCGCACTTCCTTACATAAAGAAATATTATGGCAAAATTGTTGTTGTAAAATACGGCGGCAATGCTATGATTAACGAAGAATTAAAACAACAGGTTATGGAAGATATTGTTCTTCTTCATCTTGTTGGTGTTAAGGTTGTTTTAGTTCATGGTGGAGGCCCTGAAATCACCGAAACCTTAAAGAAGGTTGGCAAGGAAACCTTGTTTGTTGACGGTCTTCGCGTTACCGATAAGGAAACTGCAGATATTGTTCAGATGGTGCTTGCCGGAAAAATTAATAAGAGCCTTGTAAACCTTTTGGGAACAAAGGGTGGTAAGGCTATGGGTATTTCAGGTATGGACGGTCACCTCATTGAAGCAGAGGTTAAAGATGAAAGATTAGGCTTTGTTGGTAGGATTACAAATGTTAATGTTGAGCCTATTACCGACCTTCTTATGCATGATTATATCCCCGTTGTGTCAACGGTTGGATGTGACCGAGAGGGTAATGTTTATAATATTAACGCAGATACTGCCGCAGCATTTATTGCAGGTGCATTAGAGGCTGAAAGTTTAATTTCTATGACAGATATTGCAGGAATTTTAAAGGATAAGGATAATCCTGAATCTTTGATTCCAATGGTTGATTTAAAGGATGCTGAAGCACTATTTGAAGATGGCACTATCTCCGGCGGTATGATACCAAAGGTTGAATGTTGCATCGAGGCTATTGAAAAAGGCGTTAAAAAGGTATTTATTATGGATGGCAGAGTTCCTCACTCTTTACTTATCGAAATCTTAACCGATGAGGGTGCCGGAACAATGGTGATTAGGGATAAGAACTATGAATATTAAGGAAAAAGATAATTTATATATTGCTAATACTTATGCTCGTTTTCCTTTAACTCTCACAAAGGGCAAAGGCTCTTTGGTGTATGATGATGAGGGTAAAGAATATATAGATATGGCAACGGGTATTGCGGTTAATACTTTCGGTTATTCTGATGAAGAATGGGCAAATGCGGTTACAGAACAGTTAACTACATTGCAACATACTTCGAATCTTTATTTTTCTACGCCTTGTGTTACACTTGCTGAAATGCTTTGTAACAAAACAGGTATGAAAAAGGTTTTCTTTTCAAATTCAGGTGCAGAGGCTAATGAGTGTGCAATTAAGGTTGCTCGTAAATATGCTGCCGATAAAAAGGGCGCAGAGTATAATACAATAATCACCCTTAAAAACAGTTTTCACGGAAGAACAATAACAACCCTTGCCGCTACCGGTCAGGATGTTTTTCATACCGATTTTCTACCATTAACAGATGGTTTTGTTTATTGCGAAGCTAATAATTGTGATGAGCTTGAAGCACTTGTTAAAGCTAACAAGGTTGCGGCGATTATGTTTGAAACAGTTCAGGGCGAGGGCGGTGTTTTACCGCTTACAGATGAATTTGTAAACAAAATTTTCGCTTTGGCTGAAGAAAACGATATATTGACTATTGCTGATGAGGTTCAAACAGGTAACGGTAGAACAGGTAAGCTTTACGGTTTTATGAACTATGGCGTTACTCCTGATATTTTCTCAACTGCAAAGGGTTTAGGTGGTGGTTTACCACTCGGAGCCACTGTTTTGGGCGAAAAGGTGGAAAATGTTTTGATTCCCGGAAGCCACGGTTCAACCTTTGGCGGAAACCCCGTAGCGTGTGCCGGTGCAGTTAATATTTTAAGCCGTATTGATGACGAATTACTTAAAGGTGTTCGCGAAAAATCAGAGTATATTATTGAAAAATTATCTGCAGCATCAGGTGTTAAATCGGTATCGGGTAAAGGCTTTATGTTAGGCATTGAAACCGAAAAGGATGCTGGCGAGGTTATAGCCGAATGTATGAAAAATGGTGTGCTTGTAATCAAGGCTAAAAATAAGGTTAGATTACTTCCTGCGCTTAATATACCACAAGAACTACTCGAAAAAGCGGTTGACATTTTAATTTCCGCTTGCAAATAAATTTAAGGAGATAATAGTATGGATTTTAAAGGTAGAAGCTTTTTAAAGCTCTTGGATTATACTCCCGAAGAAATTGCCTGCCTTATGGACTTGGCGGCAGAGCTTAAATATAAGAAAAAAGCAGGTATTCCTCACAGACTTTGCGAGGGAAAAAATATTGCTTTGCTTTTTGAGAAAACGAGCACAAGAACCCGTTGCAGCTTTGAGGTTGCAGCTTACGATTTGGGTATGGGTGTAACTTATCTTGACCCCAAAGCTTCACAAATGGGTAAAAAGGAGAGCATTGCCGATACTGCAAGGGTTTTAGGCAGAATGTATGACGGTATCGAATACCGCGGCTTCGGTCAGGAAATTGTTGAAGAATTGGCTAAATATGCGGGTGTTCCTGTTTGGAACGGTCTTACCAACGAATTCCACCCCACACAGATTTTGGCTGACTTCCTTACAATTAAGGAGAAGTTTGGTTATCTTAAGGGTATTAATTTCGTTTATATGGGTGATGCTCGTTACAATATGGGTAATTCACTTATGGTTGGTTGCGCAAAAATGGGTCTTAATTTCACTGCTTGCGCTCCCAAGAAATATTTCCCTGATGCTGCTTTGATAGCGGAATGTGAGGAAATTGCAAAGCAAACAGGTGCTACACTTCGTTTCTGTGAAGATGCTATTGAGGGCACAAAGGGTGCAGATGTAATTTATACCGATGTTTGGGTTTCAATGGGCGAGCCTGAGGATGTTTGGGCAGAAAGAATCCGCGAGCTTACACCTTATCAGGTAAACAAAAAGATTATGGATAACGCAGGCGAAAAGGCCGTGTTTATGCATTGTTTGCCCGCTTTCCATGACCTTAAAACTGAGGTTGGTATGGAAATGGGCAAAAAGTTTGGTATTGGTGAGATGGAAGTTACCGATGAGGTATTTGAAAGCGAACAGTCAATCGTTTTTGATGAAGCCGAAAACCGTATGCACACAATAAAGGCGGTTATGGCAGCAACTCTTTAATATTTTAATGCCGTTTTACTTTTGTAAAGCGGCTTTTTTATTGACATTTTAATATTTTGAGCTAAAATTAAATTAGTAATTTAAAGGCGGTGCCGTGTATGAGATTTTACGAAAATCCCCAAAAGACAAGCGAAAACAGACTCTTACCTCGAAGCTATTATATTCCCGAGGGTGTAAGTGAATACACACTTTTAAATGGTAATTGGAATTTTAAATATTACGAAAGAGATTTTGATTTTGAGGAAGAAATTACCGATTGGGATACTGTGCCGGTGCCTTCCTGCTGGCAGATTTTAGGCTACGGTAACCATAACTATACTAATGCCGCTTATCCTTACCCTTGCGACCCACCATATGTTCCTGATGAAAACCCTTTGGGTGTTTATGAGAGGGAATTTACGCTTTCAAGTAAGTGGGGAAGGGTGTATTTTGTGCTGGAGGGCGTTTCCTCTTGTGCAGAAATTTTTGTAAACACAAAACGCGTTGGATTCACTCAAGGAAGCCATTTGCAAGCAGAGTTTGATATTACTGATTATGTTTTTGAAGGTAATAATACCTTAAGAGTTAAGGTTTATAAATGGTGTTGCGGCAGTTACCTTGAAGATCAGGATTTTTTCCGTTTTAATGGTATTTTTCGTGATTGTTATTTGCTGCAACGCCCCGATAATCACATCACAGATGTGAAAATCTCTACAAGCCAAAATAAAATATTTGTTGAAACAGATTTAAGTGCCGATATTTCGGTTTATTCTTTAGAAGGTGAGCTTCTTGGCAAAACAGAGGATAGCCTGAAGGCAGAGCTTTCGATAGAAAATCCTGTTTTTTGGAATGCTGAAAATCCATATCTTTATACCGTGAAAATTGAGCGCAACGGTGAAATAATAACTCGAAAAATCGGTTTTAGAACTATTGAAATTTCACCATTAAATGAACTTTTAATAAACGGCGTATCGGTGAAACTTCACGGCATAAATCATCATGATACAAGTAAATTCCGCGGTTGGTGCCAGAGTGATGAGGAGCTGCTTTATGACCTGAAACTTATGAAACAGTTGAATATTAACTGTATTAGAACTTCACATTATCCTCCAACTCCGCGTTTTATTGATATGTGTGACGAATTGGGCTTTTATGTAGTTCTTGAAACCGACCTTGAAACCCACGGATTTTATAACCGTTTTGCAGGCGGCTGCGGTTATGATGAAAGTGATGATTGGGTATGCTTTAAGCCTGAGTGGAAAATTGAGTTTTTAGAGCGTATGCAAAGGGCGACGTTGCTTTTTAAAAACAATTCAAGTGTTATTATGTGGTCCACCGGAAATGAAAGCAATCACGGGGAAAATCACAAGGAAATGCTGCGTTGGCTTAAAACCCTTAATGATGGCAGACTACGCCATTGTGAGGACGCAAGCCGTAAGGGTGATAACAGCAATGTTGATGTTGTGTCTTTTATGTATTACAGTCCTTATAAATGTGAACAGTACGGTATAGAAAAGCCCATTGATAAGCCTTTGTTCCTTTGTGAATATTCTCACGCTATGGGAAACGGTCCCGGAGATGTTTTTTATTACAACGAAATTTTTGATAAATACCCTAACTTAATAGGTGGTTGTGTTTGGGAATGGGCAGACCACACAGTATGTGTTGACGGTATTCAAAAATACGGCGGAGATTTTGAAGGAGAGCTTACCAACGACGGCAACTTCTGTTGTGATGGTTTGGTTTTTGCAGACCGTTCGTTTAAAGCGGGTACTTTGGAAGTTAAAGCCGCTTATCAGCCGATGAGAACTGAATTTAAAAATGGTGTTTTGACTGTCAAAAACCGATATGATTTTACTGATTTTGCAGAACTTGATTTCGTTTATGAAATTGAGTGTGACGGTGAGTTAATTGAAAGTAAAATATTAAATTTGAATTTGCCGCCGCATAAGGAGTGTGAAATTAATCTCAGTATTCCGAATGCCCAATGTGAATATGGCTTGTATCTTAACTGTCGTCTTTTAAGTAATGGTTTTGAGATAGCTCATACTCAGCACAAGCTCGAATGTAAGATTAAAACAGAAGAATTTTGCGAAGCATTTGCCGACTATAACGAAGATGATAAAAATATTTACTTTTCGGGTGAGGGCTTTAAATACACCTTTTCAAAGCTATACGGCAATTTTATAGGCATTGAGATTGAGGGAGAAGAAAAATTGGCAGAGCCTGTTAAACTTTCGGTATGGCGTGCTCCTACTGATAATGACCGCAACATAAAATACAAATGGTGTTGGCATAATACATGGGAAGCCGAAAATTTCGACCGTATCTTCAGTAAGGTATATAGTTGCAGCTATGAAAACGGTAAAATCACTGTTAATGGTGCTTTAAGTGGTGTTTCGCGCCAGCCTTTTATGAAATATACAGCAGAAATAGTAGTGTACCGTAACGGAAGAATAAATATAACTCTTAACGGAAACATCAGAGAAAATGTTATTTGGTTGCCGCGGCTTGGATATGAGTTTACTCTAAGAGGTAATAATAAAAAATTCAGTTATTTCGGTAACGGTCCTTACGAAAGCTATTGTGATATGCACCACGCAGGAAAAATCAGTAAGTTTGACAGTAATTCGGCAGACGAATATGTTGAATATGTGATGCCGCAGGAGCACGGTAATCATACCGATACTAAAATGCTTAAAATTGATGGAATTTCTTTTAAGACTGAAAAGAACTTTGATATGAATGTTTCAAATTTTAGTTCAAATATGCTAACACGGGCTATGCATACAAATGAGATTTTCGCGGACGGTAACACCCATATAAGAATCGATTATAAAAATTCGGGGTTGGGTTCTAATTCCTGCGGGCCTGAAATTAGCGAGGAATTTCGCCTTAATGAAAAAGAAATTTCTTTTGATTTTTCGATAAATATCATATAATTTTTAACCGACAGCTAAAAACTGTCGGTTTTTTTAAAAATATGCATAAACATTTAAAAAAAAGCAGGAAAATATGCAGTTTTCTGCTTGAAATTATGCATATTTTTGTGTATAATGAAATAAATCTATACTTATATTTTTGTGAGGTATTGTTATGACTCGTAAAATGGCGCGTGAAGAGGCTTTTATACTCATTTTTGAAAAGGCTTTTAATGATGTCTCAGTTGAAGAAATCTTGGAAATTGCTGAAGAAGTTCGTGAATTAAAGCCCGATGATTACATTAAAACTGTGTTTAAAGGTGTTTTCGAAAATCTCAGCGAAATAGATTCGCTAATTTCTGAAAATGCGGTGGGCTGGAAGATTGAACGTATTTCCAAAACCGCTCTTTCGGTACTTCGCCTTGCTATTTTTGAAAT
>JAZTXU010000182.1:0-4238 GCA_045636565.1 Acutalibacteraceae bacterium | reverse complement strand
GCCGACGATGTTAATTCCGATGTTGTTACCACCCACTTCGACTTCCATTCTATACACGATACCATTTTAAAGCTTGACGAGCTCGGTCACGTTATCCCTACAACATATAAATACCTTGAAGAATATTCGGGAATTTCTGTAAGTGATGTTTCAATGAGTGACCCCGCAGTTTACAGTCTTTTCACCTCGACCAAGGCTCTTGGCGTTACTCCCGAGGAAATCGACTCACAGACAGGTACGTACTGCATCCCCGAGTTCGGCACCTCTTTTGTTCGCGGAATGCTTATTGACTGTAAACCAAAGAATTTCTCCGATTTATTACAGATTTCGGGTCTTTCCCACGGTACAGACGTTTACCTCGGTAATGCAAAAGACCTTATCGATAATGGAACCTGTACCATTTCGGAGGTTATCGGTACCCGTGACAACATAATGGTTTACCTCATACATCAAGGTATGGAGGAAGGCAGAGCCTTTAAGATTACCGAAACTGTTCGTAAAGGTCTTGTTGCTAAGGGTAAGGTTTCTAAGGAAGACTGGGGCGCCATGGAAGATGATATGCGTGCCGTTAATGTTCCCGAGTGGTATATTAACAGTTGTTATAAGATTAAGTACATGTTCCCCAAGGCGCACGCGGCGGCTTATGTTACCGCGGCAATAAGGGTTGCGTGGTATAAGGTTCACCGCCCACTTGAATTTTACTGTGCCTACTTTACCGCCCGCCCCGAAGATGTGGATGTGCCCACAATAATTCAGGGACGAGAGGCCGTTCGCCGTTATCTTAATGATATTAAGGCAAAGGGCAAGGAAGCCACCAAAAAAGAACTTGATGTTTACGAAAATATGCTTATTTTCAATGAAATGATGGCTCGCGGCATTGAGGTTTTACCCATTGATATAAATAAATCCCACGCTATGAAATATGTCCCCGAAAACGGCAAAATGCGCCTTCCTTTCGGTGCGCTCAGCGGTGTTGGTGAAAAAGCGGCTTACTCCATTTATGAAGCCGCACAGAAGGGTAATTTTGTATCTATTGAGGATTTCCAGATTGAAGCAGGCGTTTCAAAAACCATTATTCAGAACCTTGCAGACCTTGGCGCTATGAATGATTTACCTGATACCAACCAGATTTCTATGTTTTAAACGAATAAAGACTGAGATTTTCCCCTCAGTCTTTATTTTTTTTGGATATTTTTGAAAAAAGTTAAAAAAATATTACAAAAAAGGTTGCAATTTTGTAACCTTTTTGTTATAATAAACCTTGTAATTATTACAAATTGTAACTTTTATGAAGGAGTGGCCTTTATTTTTAAAGATTTCGATATAAAAGCAATCTTTACACAGGTTTTAAATTCAAAGCCTGTAAGGGTTGCTTCTGAATTTTCAAAATCCCATAAGACATTGGTGAAAATCGCTTCATTTTCACTTGTAAGTCTTTTAGCAATAATAATAAGTATATCCGCGCTCGGTCTTAAAATCGGTTTTAAAGTAAGTTATTCCGGCAAAGTTATTGCCACAGTTAGCGATACTTCAGTTTTTGAAAATGCAAAACTTATTGCCGCTAAGAATTGTGATTTATCCGAAGGCTCTTTCAATAAGCCCATCTTTTTGCCGACGCTTACGGTTGAAAGTAAACTCACTTCTCCTGACCGTTTGGCAGATGCAATTATTGAAAATTCGGATGAAATTGTTTATGCTGATGCTCTTCTCGTTAACGGTGAAATCATATTCTGCACCGCGGAAGACGGTCTTCTTGAATTAGCCGAGTCCCGCCTTACCGAATATTACCTCGAAAATGCCGAAAATTTTGCTTCTTATGTGGATGATGTGAAAATTAAAAAGGGTTATTATTTAAAAAGCAATGTAAAGCGTTTATATGATGCTTTGGAAGTTTTAAGTAACCTTGAAGTTAAAACCGTTTCCAATGTTATAACTGAAAAAACAGTAAAATATACAACTAAAAGAATTGAATCCGCAGCTTACGGAAAAGGTTTCAAGAAAATTTCACAAAAAGGTGTAAACGGTGTTTCCCGTTCCACTATTGTTGTTGAAACCGTAAACGGTATGAAATCCGCTGAACAAAAGGTTTATACAGAGGTTATAACCGAACCCGTTGAACAGATTGAAATTTACGGAACCGCAGTTCCAAAAGCTCCCGCAACCGAAAAGGCAGAAAACACATCCCGCGGTTTTATTGTTCCGCTTAACCCCGGCACATACAAAATCTCTGCATATTATGGTGACGGCAGAAACCATAAAGGTTTAGACCTTGCCGCAAATAAAGGCACCGCTATCTTCGCAGTTGCTGACGGCGTGGTTACTTACGCCGCATATGATGGTGATTTTGGTTACAATGTAATTGTTGACCATGGAAACGGTATTAAAACCCGCTATGCACACGCAAGTGCACTTTGTGTCTCTAAAGGTGCCAAAGTTTCGCAGGGTGATATGATTGCCGCTGTTGGAAACACAGGTTATTCCACCGGTAACCACCTTCATTTTGAGGTTATTGTAAACGGAGTAAGAGTAAACCCCGCTCCTTATATAGGTATGTAAAACTAAAACGGTAAAAGTGATTTCACTTTTACCGTTTTTTAATATCAACTAATTACTGTATTTAAGTGCAACACATCAGAACTGTTCCGTAGTGTTCTCTTAGTTAATTTATTTCACCGATATTTACCTCTTTGAGTACTTTTTGATCATAAATAGTATCAAATTTATATTCGCCGGTTTTCTTGTCAATTTTTATAAACGACTTAATTAAACTGACGGTATCATACATATCAAAATCACCGCGAACATAGTGTAACGCATAGTAATTATATATATATTCCGTTTCAGTTTCTTCTAATTGTCTAAATATTATAGGTCCTCTTCTCTTCAGCTCTAAATCTATAATATTTAAAACAGAATCTTTATCCAACATATTTATTTTTCGATATACACCTGTACTGGTACTACGGGAATAATGTACAGCTTCTTCCTTATACGCCAAATAACGATCTATATAAGTAACTTCCCCGTAACTAAATGTAATTCTAAATTCATAAAAATATTTATCTTCACCAAGAAATGTTATATCATACGAATTCGCTGTTTCAAGAAAACCAAACTCTGCTATTTTCCGCTTTGCATCCTCCGCAGAAGTTGCAGAAATAGAACTTATTGCTCCTAAAATCTCACCTTCTATATACGGAATATTCAACCTCTTATAAGAATAATAATCAGCAATAACAAATTTATAATTTGTATAATATTCGATTATTTGCTCATCGGTTAAATTTTCAACCGCCTTAGCACTTTTGAAAGTTATATTATTGCCTTGAATTATAACATCATCCGTTGTTGGGTTTACCGGTTTTTGCTCGCTTGAGGCATCTTGAGGTTTACTTGTAACAGGTTTTTGCTCACTCGAAGTGTCTTGTGGTTTGCTTGTCGCAGGTTCTTTCTCACTTGAGGTATCCTCTGGTTTGCTTTCGATTGGTTTGCTTGAATTATCCTCAGGCTTGCTTTCTGTGTCCTTGTCCCCATCGGTGGTTGAGGGTTTTGATGAAATATCGCTTGTGTTATCCTTTTCATCCTCAGACTCAACCGTTTCTATATTGCCACCATTATTATCCTTTTTATCATCAGGAGGGGTTAATGCGAATACGCAAGCGTATACAGATCCAATTAAAATAAGAATAGCTAAAATTACTGCAACAATTACCTTTTTATTTTTTAATAAAGCTTTCTCTTTTTCCATCACATAATCTCTCCTAACTTTTTAATTTACGAAAATATTTTAATAAAATATCCCCATTAATATTATAATATTTCTATTTTTTTAATACAATATATAAAATAAACAAAAAAACAGCCGAGGTTTTGACATTAAAACCTCGGTTGTTTTCGCATATTATTCTAAAAATCATTAATTCTTACCTGTTGAGCCGAAGCCGCCTTCGCCTCTTACAGTATCTGAAAGTTCATCGGTTTCATTAAATTCAACACTTAAGAAGGGTGCTATGACTAACTGAGCTATGCGCTCTTTATCAGCAATAGTCTGTGCTACAGTGGAATGATTATGAAGTGCCACCATTATCTCACCGCGGTAGTCACTGTCAATAACTCCAACCTTGTTAGCGGGAGCGAGTCCTCTCTTAGAAGCAATACCGCTTCGAGCATAAATTAAGCCTGCATAACCCTCGGGTATTTCCATAGCTAAGCCTGTGTGAACAAGCTTTGTTTCGCCT
>JAZTXU010000181.1:0-10720 GCA_045636565.1 Acutalibacteraceae bacterium | reverse complement strand
TGATGCAAGAATTTACCACACTGTAAAGGAAGTTAAGAACGGCGCAGGCGCTGTTCCGATTAAGACTAAGGACGGTTGGTTACATATCGCTCACGGCGTTAGAAATCACGCTACAGGTCTTCGTTATGTGCTTTACTGCTTCATGACCGATTTGGAAGACCCCACAAAGGTTATCTATGAGCCCGCAGGTTACTTCTTAGCTCCCAAGGGTTCCGAGCGTGACGGTGACGTTTCGGGTTGTATCTTCTCAAACGGTGCTATCGTTGACCCCAACGGCGATTTATATGTTTACTATGCATCTTCAGATACAAGACTTCAGGTAATTTCAACCACAATCGATAAGATGGTAGATTACTGCAAGAACACACCTCGTGACGGTTACACAACCCACACAAGCGTTGAGAATATCTGTAATTTAATTGATGCAAACAAAGATTTTTACAAAGAGGATTAATTGTATGTTAAAAGCACATAATACAAATTCTAATATTGTTGTAAATCCTTTTGAAGAAATGAATATCGGCTATGCTTTTCACGATATCGACGGAACTCATTCGCTTATTCGTGAATGGCCGCCCGTTATGAGTATTTGCCTTTATGATGTAATCGTAAACGGTCTTCCTGAGGATTTTGACAGTAAAGAAAACGAGAAAAGATTAATCGAAGCTTGCGGCACAAAAGAATTGCCCGAAACTGACAGATTCTGTGTTGAATCTGCGGGTCTTTCGGCTTTGACCCAAATGGAGTGGGCTATCCGCAGAGCGGTTGAAGAAAAAACAGTTGAAATTAATTGCGATGCTGCTACAAATTCCGAAATTATTAAAAGAATTTGGGGCGGTCAAGAGTTTTTCGACGATTTGCCCGAAACCGATGAAATGAACGCAATGTTAGCTGAAAAAACTCCGAGACTTTTCAAGCTTTATGAGTCTGTTCTTAACGGTTATTGCAGAGATAAAAACCTTGAAAAAGCCAAGAAAGACCCCGTAAGCTTCCAAGTTCCGGGTTCTATGGAGTTTATGAAATTCCTCAAGGATAACGGTGTTAAGAATTATTTCGTGACAGGCGCCGTTGTTGAAAAGGGAATGGGTATGCACGAAGAGGTTGAAGGTCTTGGCTATAAAATCGGCGAGGGCGAGCTTGTTGAAGAAATTTACGGCTCCACCTGGACCGAGAAGATACCCAAAGAAACCGTTATGAAAAAGCTTTTAAAAGAGCTTAATATCGAGGGTAAAAATGTTCTCGTTGTTGGTGACGGCAGAGCAGAAATTTTCGCAGGTGCCGAAATGGGCGCGCTTGTTTTAAGCCGTTTGCCAAAGGCTGCTGAATATCAGCGAGGTCTTCACAAGGATTTGGGCACAAATATTATTGTTGAAGATTATTTAAGCGATGAGCTTTATGAAATTTTCAAATAATTTAATACTATTAGCAAAGCGGTCGGGGATAAACCTCGGCCGCTTTTAAATTTAATAGTGTGTAAAACCGCAAAGAAAAATTGTTTAAAAATACTATTGACAACGAAATTCAATGCAATATAATAATATTGTAACACTTTCGTGTCGAAAAAATTAAAAGGGGTTTATAGAAATGAAAAGAATACTTGCATTGGTTTTAGTACTTATTTTATCTATGTCTTTACTCGCAGGTTGCGGTAAATTTACTTGTGAAGCTTGCAAAAAAGAGTCCGACGGTGAAAAGCATGAAATAACAGTTAACGACAAAGAGTTTGTTATTTGCGATGATTGCAAAAAGTCACTTGACGAAGGTATTTAATTGAGAAGTAAAGCGGCAATTATTCGCCGCTTTGTTTTTTATATAACGAAAACGGTCGGGGAGAGCCCCCGACCGTTTTTGATTTTTTCAGGACAGAGAACCGTCCCCTGTGGGGGACAAGGGGACGGTTCTATCGTCTCCTTTTATTTAAATATTTGTCCCTACCCCTTGTGTGATGGAATATTATAAATTAAATGGTGCGAATTTTTTCGCATATTCAAGCTCGCTATAAGAAAATTTCGAGTTGTTTCGGTACTCTTTTGGTGTGTTTCCCGTTTCTTTTTTAAAACTTCTCATAAAATGAACCTCGTTAGCATATCCGCAATGCTTTGCAATTTTTTCAATTGTGTCATCCGTGCTGAAAAGCAGATATTTTGCATATTCAAGTCTACTTTTTATGATATCTTTTTTTATGGTTGTTTCAAATAAAAGCTTATATTGATGTTGCAGATATGAGTCACTGTAAGATAAATCTTTTGCAATGGCGTGAATGCTCCAATCAATATGCGGATTTTCAAAAATCATATTTCTGAGCTTGTTGAGTTTATAGGTTAATCGTGATGGTAAGCTCTTGTTTTCTTCGTTCAAATCCGCGATTTTTAAGATTAATAAATTGAAATATAACTTTGAAGAAGCAATAGCATTTGTGTTTTTAGAATACCTTTCATAAAAAATGTTTTTAATAAGTTTGGAAAGCTGAATAACGCTTTTTAATTCTAATATTGTATCAAATTCAAGACCTAAGCTTTCGAAATATAAAACATCACTTTCATCGGCTTCAAAATGTATCCAATCGTTTACAAATTCGCTACCGTTTGCACCATATATCTGCGGTGTGCCTTTTTTGAAAATAACAACCGAATTGCCGTTTGTATGGTGGCAGCTTCCGTTAAAAACAAAAAAAGCAGGGGAGTGCAGAATGAGTAAAATATAGTCACCTGAGCCATTTGGGCGCTGAATTTTAAAATCTTCCGGATGTCGGTAATTAAAACCACAATTTACAATATTCATAAATTCACCTATAAAAAAGCAGAAAATATCAGTTTTTCTACATTATAAATCATTAAAAATTGTTTGTCAATCTGTTATAATGAATAAAATGCTTGGAGGTTTTTTGTTATGAGAGCAGAAATTATCATTAATAAAAATTTTGAAATTGGTGAAATTGATAAGCGAATTTACGGTTCATTTGTTGAGCACATAGGCAGATGTGTATATGGCGGTATTTATGAGCCTGATCATGCAACTGCTGATAAAAACGGTTTCAGAGATGATGTTAAAGAGTTAGTAAAGGATATTGATGTGCCGTTAGTAAGATACCCCGGCGGTAACTTCGTTTCGGGCTATAATTGGGAGGATGGAATAGGCGATAAATCAAAGCGTCCCCAAAAGCAGGAGCTGGCTTGGCAGTCTGTTGAAACTAACGAGGTTGGAATTGATGAGTTCCAGCAATGGGCAAAGGATGTAAACTCCGAAATTAATATGGCGGTAAATCTTGGAACAAGAGGCCCGGCAGATGCTCAAAACTTGCTTGAATACTGTAACTCAGACAGAGATACATATTATGCAAATTTGAGAAGACAAAATGGTTTTGAAGAACCTTTCGGCATTAAAACCTGGTGTCTCGGTAACGAGATGGATGGCCCGTGGCAAATAGGTCATAAAACTTCTGAGGAATACGGCAGAATCGCTTGCGAGACCGCAAAGCTTATGAAGTGGACTGACCCATCTATTGAGTTGGTTGCCTGTGGTAGTTCAAATTATGATATGCCAACTTTCGGTCAATGGGAGTGGGATGTGCTTAACCACACCTACGACCATGTTGATTATATTTCAATGCATCAGTATTATGACGGATACAAAGAAAATGCGGGCGAATTTTTAGCAAGGTCGTTGCATATGGATGCGTTTATAAAATCGGTAGCATCTATTTGTGATGCGGTAAAGGCTAAAAAGCATTCTAAGAAAACCGTTAATTTGGCTTTTGATGAATGGAATATTTGGTATTTCGGAAAAAATGATGCTCCTGCAGGTTGGAAAAAGGCTCCGCATCTTTTAGAGGATGTTTATAATTTCGGTGATGCACTTTTGGTGGGGTGTATGTTAATGACTCTTCAAAATAACTGTGACCGTGTAAAAATCGCTTGTATGGCTCAGCTTGTAAATGTTATTGCCCCTATTATGACAGAAAATGGCGGTAAGGCTTGGGCACAAACCATTTTCTATCCTTATATGTATGCATCACGTTATGGCAGAGGTAAAACCTTAAAGTCGGTAGTTAATTGTGATACATATAAAAACGGTAATAATAATGTACCTTATGTTGAAACATCGGTAATCCACAATGAAGAAAATAACGAGTTGGTTATTTTTGCGGTTAACCGTTCTATGGAAGAGAATATGGAATTAACCCTCGATTTAGGCGGATTTGAAAATGTCGAAATAATTGAACATATTGAACTTTACTGCGATGACCTAAAGGAAATTAACACAAAGGATGCTCAGAATGTAAAGCCAACGGTTAAAGATATAACCGATAATAAGGCTTTAGATAAAATGACACTAAATAAAAAATCATGGAATATGATTAGAATTAAGTATTAAATAGAATAGCATAGCAAAACGAACGGCAGAGGTGGAAAAATCCATTTCTGCCGTGTTTTTAATTTAAATGTTTTTGAGTTTGCAAGAAAGAGAACACTGCATGATTTGCCATCGCACACAACAGCATGAAACCAGGGGGACAAGGGGACCGTCCCCTTGTCTCCCGGAAATACGGTGAATTTTGATAAGAAAACGGTCGGGATGAAACCCGACCGCCTTTGATTTGTTACGACAGACCTAACACAGAGAGTCGTATCCTGTTTTTTCTTTCCTTGTGTTTTATTCTCCAACCCACATTTTTATTACTTGAGCATTTTCGGCTTTTATTGCAATGCTGAAATCTGCGCCGTCGGTGTATATATCTCTTGGCTCCCAAAAAGAAATAATCCAAATTTTATCTTTTGTGTCAAAAAAAACACATTGAGGAGTATAACCCACAAAATAACCTTTTTCTTGGAATTCCTCAAGTATACACGAAGCTATTTTTATCGCAGTTTCTTTTTTATTGATACAGGTTTCGGTAATTCCTAATTCATGATTTATCAAATCTTCATACGGATATATACCTTCCTCATATTCGATGCCATTTATATCAATAGAAGTTTCATTTTTTGTTGTGATTTCTTTATTCATAGAACTCTCATTTTCCACGATTATTTTTTGATTCGTAGAGTTTTCCTTTCCTATTATGTTTTTTTTATTGATATTTTTTTCACTACATCCAGCCAACAACACCGTCAATAAAGCAAATAATAAGAACACTTTTTTCATATAATAACTCCCTTATGTGAAATTTAAAAATAATCATCCATTAGGCCATCGTTTTTTCTCGCATCCCCATTTGCACAGGGGACATTTGCAACACAGAGAACCGTCCCCTGTCTTTCTCTTATTCTTGCTTTATAGCACTGAGAGTTAAGGTACCTTGTGAATACTCATAATCAAAAGAAATACCAGTTGCGCCATTATCAACTCCATTTGATACAGAAAAATTCGTATTGCCGATGGTTTCTAGTTCGTTAGCATAATAATCGTCGTTTTCGGAATAATAATTTTTTTGCTTATTCATACAATCCTCAACTATGGACATAGCAAAATCGTAATCTATATCCTCAATTGTAAGGCACATCTCGATCAATTCGGATTTCAAAAAATAAAAATTATAAGTGGCTTTATGTTGTTCAACTACCGTTGAATAAATATATTCATCAATAGAAGCATCGTAGGCATTGAGATTTTTATCCTTCGGCTCGCCTAATTCTTTTATTAAATCACTATCTGACATACCAAAATAATAGTCATCACTTCCTATGAAAATGTAATCATTTTTTTGCTGAAAAAACAAGATTATGATTGATATAATAACACCGATAATTAAAATCGCAAAAAAACATTTCTTTTTCATATATAAACCTCCAAAATACAAAGTTTTTGTGCACAGGGGATGGTTCTCTGTGCACTTTAGAATTTTCTTACAGTACCAAAACTTACCCCTGTTAATCTGCTGATTAGTCTAATAGACAAACCGTTTTCTCTAAATTTTTTCAAGTATTTATCTCTAACTTTAATTTCTAAAGCTTGAAATTCTGCAACATTTTTGCATTTAGAAATTTTTTGAATAATTTTTTGAGCCTGCTCGTCGGTAACTTTAATCAAAGGTTTTTCTTCAATTTCTAAACAATTCTCAGAAGAGGGAGCATTGTTAAAATCTTTAAAATCTTCTTTAGGAATAATAACACAGAGAACCGTCCCCTGTGTTTTCCTGTGTTTTTATGCTTCAAATGTTTGTGCGATTTTGATTAATAGTTCCTTATCTATGTTATTATTCCAAACAATAAATCCAACAGAAGCATCATCTGCATCTCCTGATAAATGTAAATAGTATTTTTCTATTTCTTTGCCTGAATAATAATATTTTGCTTTCCCATAGATGGCACTATTAGATAAAACAGCGCTATCTAAAAAATCAATATATTTGAAATCGGAAAAATAAGAGTTTGATTGTATTTCACCAGAACGATCATAAGATATCATTATTGGAACTTCATTTTTTACAATGTAAATAATTTCATCCTCAACATAATATTCCCAGTCATTTGGAATTTTAACTGTACCCCATTTTTCAATATTTACAGTTTTCCAATTATCTGTATCAGAAGAACAACCGCATAAAATGAAAATGGTCAATATAAGCAAAATACATACTTTTTTCATTAGAACATCACCTTTTTTTTGATTAAAGATATCTTGCTAAATCTCTTAAAAGAGGTGCATTGGGGACCGTTCTTTGTGTTCTTTTGTAATTATACTTTTTACTGCTCAAAATGTCAATAGAACGCAGGTGTTGTTCCGTTTAAACACATCAAATCAAACGGACAGTCGAGGTAGCGTAAGCGTGCGAGTCGGGTCTGAATATCCACTGGATATTCAGAACCGACGAGGGACCGAGCCGCAGCGAGACCGCCTGTCCCTACCACTTGTTAATTGACTTTTGTAGGGGATGATGCCACATCATCCCGTAAAGATACATCGAAATTTAACGGGTCGATGTGGGCATCGACCCCTACGGAAATACGGTGAATTTTGATAAAAAAACGGTCGGGGAGAGACCCCGACCGCCTTTGATTTTTTCAATACAGAGAACCGTCCTCTGTATTTTCTTTCCTGTCCTTATGCCATAACTCTTTCAATTTGTTAGCACAAGCAATTCTTCCCCTTTTGTTAATCCAACCATTCTTCCCTGTATACTTTTTGACTTTTTCATCTATTTCTTTTGAAGTGTTTTGGATTTTTTTATTGGTGCAAATCATGGGATAGAATAAAATAACAGAAAATACCCAATAAATATTGAAATCCCATTGTTTAATTAAAAGTGAAACAATTACACTCGGCAAAACAGCCATAATCGTATCAAAAATCACAACACGATAAAAATTGAAATTGCCCAAGGGTTTTATCATTTTATATTTTTTAGTTGAAACAATCAAATCAAATATCAATAAAGCAAGACATAAAAACAGTGATATTATTATATTGCCGGTGACAGATTTGATTGTATAAACAAAAAACAAATAAAAAGCATTGAAAAGCAATAATGTGAAAGAAAGTGTAACTTCTTTGTTGTCCATTGTATACTCCTTTATACATAATTAAAATAAGGCGTTGCTTTGAAATACCATATTTTCCACTTCCATTTTATTCCAAAATTAATGCCTTTATTTGCAATATAAGCATATGCAATTGTTCTCGCTATTCTATAAACTAATGCTACAGGACAGAGAACCGTCCCCTGTGTTTTTATAGTCTTATTGTTCTAATATAAAAGTTTCGGCAATTTTAATTAATAGTTTTTTATCTATTTCCTCATTCCAAATGATGAAATCAACAGATCCACTTTCTGTTTCTGCCGACAAATCTAAATAATATCGTTCTATTTCCTTTCCGGAATGGTAATATTTTGCCTTCCCATAGTAAGCACTGTTGGACAAAACAGCACTTTCTAACAAGTCAATGTATTTAAAATCGGAAAAATAAGAATTTGATTGTATTTCACCGGAACGATCATAAGATATCATCATTGGAATATCGTTTTTCATAATGTAAATAATTTCATCTTCGACATAATAATCCCAATCGTTTGGAATTTTAAATGTACCGCATTTTTCAATATTTACAGTTTTCCAATCATCTGTATCAGAAGAACAACCGCATAAAATGAAAATGGTCAATATAAGCAAAATACATACTTTTTTCATTAGAACGTCACCCTGGATTCCTTCCCATAATTTAAGCTTTATTTTTTTAACCATTCAAATAGTTTATTGCGAATGAATTTAACCTCTTTGAGATCTTTTAGATAAACAAAAATCCAAAAAGCTAATGCGAGGAATTTAAATTCGAGGTATTCGTGTGGGGTTATACAAATAGACATAGTAAATAAAGTGCATAACATATCAGGACAAATTACACCTATTAAATATCTATTTTTAAGAATAAACCCATAAAAACTTATAAAAGTAGAATTAGTGTGGCTTTCCTCTTCTGAAACATCCTTAATAATTATAAAATTTTTATAGATTTTCGAGTAAAGACCAATTTTTCTGGGGCGGAAAGTGAATGTTAAATCATAAGAGTGTGTTGTTATATTATCTTTTAAATTTTGAACGGAAGATTCGTTATTAATTCGTTCAATAATAAACATTTACACACCTCCTATAATTTATGCTAATAAAGCTTTTAAAACAATTGGCAAAAGAGGTTTTGCTATCCTAATATAAGAACCTACCATCTTAATAAAACCACCAGCAACATGAACTAAGGAGACAAGAGAACCATTCCCTTGTGTTCCCTTATTTCACTCTATTAAAAACCATTGTTTCGTATTTGCCACCGAATAGGTCATCGTACCCTTTGTCAATAGAAGGGGACAAGGGGACGGTTCTATCGTCTCCTTTTATTTAAATATTTGTCTCTACAATTTTCTTTGATACACCAGTCAATCGGCTAATCTGTCTTATAGATAACCCCTTCAAAAAAAGCTTCTCAATATATAAATTTCTTTTGACTTTGTCGAGCAATTGAAATTCCGCAATACTTTTACATTTGGTAACATTGTAAATAATTTTCTTTGCCTCATCATCTGTTAATCTAAAATTATTTTCAATTTCTAAACAATTATCGAAATTTTCTTCCTTATGAAATTCAATAAACTGTTCCTTCGTTATTAAAGAATATACAAAATCAGTGTCAACCAAAGTAGATTCTGCTAAATATTCTCTCATACTACTGTAAAGATATTGTTCGGCTTTTTTGCATAAGCCTGCTTTTACAGGGTTTTGATGTATATATCGTAAAACGGTTAAAAAATAACTGTCATCCTCTACCGCTTCGCTTTTAAATCTATCCTGAAACAAATGTCCACTGCGATGATATTTCCAATTATACCAATATACATAACTTCCGGCAATTCTTTTCAACATCAAAGTTAAATCTTCTTTGCCTTCTTTTAGTAGGATATGTAAATGATTTCCCATAAGGCAATATGCATAAATTGAATATTCACATTGTTCTTTATATTTTAAAAGCGTTTCTATAAAATGTTGATTGTCTTCCTCGTCTTCAAATATCTGCTGACGGTTAATTCCTCTTAACATAATATGATATATTCCGCTTTCGCTTTTTTTCCTTGCTGTTCTGGGCATTTTTATCACCCTATTTTACAATAACATAAAACATCAAAAAAAGTCAAGAAAAAGGGGACAAGAGAACCGTCCCCTTGTCCCAGTGCATAAAAATCGGTCCTCCGTGGTCTTCTTCTTCGCTAACATTTTTAATAATTATTAAATTTTTATAAATTTTTGAGTAAAGACCGATTTTACGGGGGCGAAAAGAGAATGTTAAATCAAAAGAGTGTGTTGTTATGTTATCTTTAAAATTTCGAACAGAAGATTCGTTGTCAATTTGTTCAATAATAAACATTTACACACCTCTCTCAACTTATAATAAAGCTTTTAAAATTTTTGGCAAAAGTGATTTTGCCGCTATAGCAGAAACGCCTAACATCTTAATTAAACTTCCGGCAACTGGAGCTAAGAATGGAACACAACAACAAATAATGGCTGCTGCTATGAGCCAACGCTTTATAGCTAGTTTGAAATTAATTGAAAAATAATATTTTTCTTTTCCATAAGAAAAAATCATAGAAGCTTGAATGTATTTCTCAGTCCAAGATTTTCCTACTGATATTGCGGTACTGGTTTTGCCGGAAAATACAGTAAGTCCAATATCAAAACTATCTTTTGAAAACCCAAATCCAATAATGCCTTTAGGATTTGTTTGTCTTGAAATACCAAGATATAATTCAAAATAAATGCCTAACCATTTTGGCGTTTTAAAAATGGTTTTAATCTTTTCCGAATAAGAAATATTAGGAATAAATGTTAGAACAATGTTGGATATCCAAGAAGACTTTTTTAAAGCACTTATACTTGCGAAACCATTAAAATCTATATTATTCACCGCATCATTCTCACAATAAGCAAACAGATTATGCACAAGCGGTGATTGTTCGCCAACCGCAAACTCCACAGCATCCCCATTAATAAACCTACCCACAAACGGATCATAGTATCTACTCTGCAAGTAGTACATCTGAATTCCGTTATCGTAGTAATAACCTCTGTATCTAAATGGGTTTATTGTGCCAATATTACAGTCTGAGGTATCCTGAATCGACCTGCAAACACCCCAAGCGTTATATTGATATCTTGTGACGGTTGCGCCTGTATCACCGTCTAAAACCTCGATAATATCGCCCTGGAGGTTCTTTAGGAAATAGTATGACTTG
>JAZTXU010000180.1:0-3809 GCA_045636565.1 Acutalibacteraceae bacterium | reverse complement strand
AATGCTTTGGAATTGTGTTATGCTTATTATGCAGATTTTGATTTTGCGAAAAGATTTTAAACTTATTCAGATTTTGCAGTTCCCTTTATCGCTTCTTTTGGGCGTGTTTACCGACTGGAACTTATTATGGGTTAAATTAATCCCTGCGGATGTTTACACAGTTAAGCTTTTGCTTGTGCTTTTAAGTTCGGTTGTGTTGGCAATCGGTGTAATATTTATGCTTGTGTCAGATACTATAATGAATGTGGGCGAGGCACTTGTTAATGTTATTGCACAGAAGTTAAATAAAAATTTTGGAACAGTTAAAGTTATATTTGATATAAGCTGTGTTACATTATCGGTTATTCTTTCGTTCTTGTTTTTTGGGAAGCTTATGGGAACAAGAGAGGGAACTATTATCACAGCCTGCCTTACGGGTACGAATGTTAAACTGTTAAGCAAGGTTATCAAAAAACCGCTCACAAAACTGATTGAAGAAAATTGAGCGGATTTTGAAAAACATAAAAGTGTATTAAAAGGTTAAGATGATATATTTGATTTAAAGCGGTTGGGTTTTGTACCCAACCGCTTGGTTTTATTATATATTAAATTGAATATTGCAATTTAAAAAACATTGTGATATACTAATAATGCCAAACTAACTGAATATCGTGTGTGAAATTGGGTGTATTTTCTTTTTTTGAGATAAATGCACATTTTTTCGTTCATACTTATAGACGTATTGAATTTGATAAAAACGCAAATTCTACTGTCTGTAAGTATGGTGTGCGTTTGCACCCATTTCACACTCGGTTAGTTTGGCGACTATCGAGGATTTGCGTTTTTTGTGCGGTTACTTCGGTAGCCGCACTTTTTATTTTTATGGTATTGATTATACCGTTTTGAAAAAGGATGTAACAAAAATGATGAATAGTTCGGAATTTAAAAAATGGAGAAAATCACAATCAACCGGTATGAATGACCTTACATTTGCTCATCCTGAAGATATTTTTATATTTACAAGATTCACTATGCATAAACCTATTGAATCTGATAATAAAGAAATATTGTATGCTGAAAGTGTAGAAGAGGCGATTGGATATATACGCCACAATTTTCTTTATGATATTTTAAATGATGCAATAGATGATTTGGAGTTTGATTTTAAATTTCCTTTTGATAAGAGACAGGAAGATGTTATATCACTTTTGAATTATTGGTATAAGTTGGGAAAAATTTCATCTAAAAATACGAGTATTAAAGAATTAAAAGAATTTTGCAAAAAATTTAATTGTGATTATGGTGTAAGAGATGTTTTAGGGTATGAAATACAAGTTTTAAGCGGTGCTGATGAATTGAGGTTGTTTTTAACTAAAAAAATTTCATTAAATGAAAATTTTGATAAAAAAAGACTTTCCGGTATTTGCAGTAAGGAGTTATTTTGCGGAAATTTGTTAAAAGATTTTATTGATAAGTTATTTAATTGATTTATTAAATTTTTATAGTTATTTTAAAATGAAAATGGGAGGCGATTAGCCTCCCGTTTTTACTATTTTAACAACAATTTATTCCGCTCAATTTGTTTTTTATAGCGGTCCTCTTCCGAAAAGATGCAGCCACAGTATTTCTGCATATAAAGTCCCATATCGCGGGCAGATTTATTACCCTCTCTAAAATTTGGTCTGAAATCGCGGTATAAAAACTCCACACCGTACATATTGGCATATTTTTCTGCAATAGATATCATCAGGTTGTGGTCTTGATAAATGCTTGAAAGCAGGGTAGAGGTGAATGCCTTAAAGCCGTTTTCTGCCGCGTATTCTGCGGTTTTCTTTAATCGGTGGTCATAGCAATAAACACATCTGCCGTCAATATTATCAGCCACGTTTTTAACAAACTCGCGAAGACCGTAATCTTCACAGATTATAAGTTCCATATCGGTGACTTTGCTATGCTCAACAAGGCAGTCGCGACGGGCTTCATATTCTTTAAAGGGGTGAATATTCGGGTTGTACCAAAATGCCACAGGTTCAATGCCTTCGGCTCTTAAAGGTTCCACGCACGAAACCGAGCATGGAGCACAACAACAATGAAGTAAAACCTTATTCATCTTAATCATCTAAATCCTTGCCGCAACAACGTTTATATTTTTTACCGCTTCCGCAGGGGCAAAGTGCGTTTTTACTAACAACACCCTTACCTTTAACTGTAAGCGGTTTATCGCCTGCATTGGTTTCCTCGGCAACCTTTTCGCGCTTAACCTCTTCATCGCGCTTAACCCTGACTGTAAGCACTAATTTAGCGGTTTGTTCTCTGATGGTATTAGTCATCTCTTCAAACATATTGAAACTGTCATTACGGTATTCAATAACAGGGTCATGCTGACCGTAAGCACGAAGACCAATGCCTTGACGGAGTTGGTCCATAGCATCGATATGGTCCATCCAGTTGGTATCAACACTTCTAAGTAACATTACACGCTCAATTTCGCGCATCATTTCGCTGCCGAATTCTTCTTCACGAGTCTCGTAATTTTCACGAGCCTTTTCTTTCAATGATTCTGCAACCTCTTCACGGGAGGTATCTCCCAATTCTTCGGGAGTGAAGTGTAAATCTTCGGAAGTTGTAATCCAACCTGCAAAATATTCGCGAAGACCGTTTAAATCCCAATTATCGTGAACAACATTATCTGCAAGATAGATTCCGCAGTAAGCATCAATTGTTTCATCAATCATTTTGAGAACGGTATCCTTAATGTTTTCACCGTCAAGCACCTTGTTACGTTGAGTGTAAATGAGTTCACGCTGCTTGTTCATTACATCATCATACTGAAGCACATTCTTACGGATGGCAAAGTTCATGCCTTCCTTCTTCTTTTGTGCACCTTCAATAGTACGGGAAAGCATACCGCTTTCAAGAGGAGTATTTTCATCAACCTTTAAGGTTTCCATAATAGCGTAAATTCTTTCGCCGCCAAAAAGTCTCATCAAATCATCTTCCAATGAAACGAAGAAACGAGTGTTACCGGGGTCACCCTGACGACCTGCACGGCCGCGGAGCTGGTTGTCAATTCGTCTTGAATCGTGACGCTCAGTACCGATAATTACAAGACCGCCTGCATTTCTTACCTTTTCTGCTTCAGGCGCAATTTCTGCCTTGAATTTATCGTAATATTCTTTATATTTTTCTCTTGCGGCGATGATATCAGCATCGTCTGTTTCGGCAAAACCGGTGGCTTCGATTATCATTTCTTCACTAAGACCATCGTGTCTCAAAGCGGATTTTGCAAGGTATTCCGCGTTACCGCCGAGCATAATATCGGTACCACGGCCTGCCATATTGGTGGCAATGGTAACAGCTCCGAATTTACCTGCCTGAGCTATGATTTCAGCCTCTTTTTCGTGATGCTTTGCGTTAAGCACATTATGCATAACACCACGCTTTTTAAGCATTGCAGATAAAAATTCGGATTTTTCAATTGTAACAGTACCAACAAGCACAGGCTGACCTTTTTGATGGCTTTCGATAATTCGGTCAATAACGGCGTTGAACTTTGCTTTTTCGGTTTTGTAAACCACATCGTTTTCGTCAATACGGGCGAGCGGCTTATTAGTGGGAATTTCGATAACGTCAAGGCGGTAAATTTCTTTAAATTCTGCCTCTTCGGTCATTGCGGTACCGGTCATACCCGAAAGTTTGTTATAAAGGCGGAAGAAGTTCTGGAATGTAATAGTAGCAAGGGTCTTGGATTCCTTTGCAACCTGAACACCTTCTTTGGCTTCAATAGCCTGATGCAGACCTTCGTTGTAGCGTCTGCCATACATAAGACG
>JAZTXU010000179.1:0-2687 GCA_045636565.1 Acutalibacteraceae bacterium | reverse complement strand
AATAATATTTGTATTATATTCGGTGAAATTGAAACCGAAGGTAGTCTTG
This sequence comes from Acutalibacteraceae bacterium, assembly GCA_045636565.1. Classification (GTDB taxonomy): domain Bacteria; phylum Bacillota; class Clostridia; order Oscillospirales; family Acutalibacteraceae; genus UBA737. The sequence continues at coordinate 2,638 of JAZTXU010000179.1, read as the reverse complement.
CAACCGAGCAGGGTATGCAAAATTTGTTTAACTTCTTTAAAGAAACGGAAGAAGAATGTCATTTCAGCGGAGTTTTGTGGCGACCACACGGTTACGGAGTTGAATATCAACACCTATGGGATAAAAACAGTACCGGTTGGGCAGATGATTACTGTAATAAAGGTCCTTTCCCCGCCGCAAGATATGTAATAGAAGCGGAAGACCAACTTGATAATGAGTTTAACAATATTGTATTAACAAAAGACCCGAATCTTTTTGGTGTTCAGCGAAATGGTACAGGTATCAGTTTTAAACCTAATACAAAGCCTGAATACTTCTATGAATCAACAACCGAGGTTATTGAAGACATAATTTATAAAAGCGGTAAGTATAAACTTATTGTAAGAGCAGCAGGCAAAAAGGGTTATGCAGGTGACTTCATTGTAGGTTATAAGGATATAGATGGTGTTGTGCATCAAATTGCACGTTTTTCAGGTAAGGACACTTCAATGAATCCGTACTATCAAACTGTGGAATTTACCGCCGAAAAGCGAATAGTTTCGTTTGTATTTTTCGGTTGTGAAAGCAAAACCAACAGTGCTTTTATTGACAGAGTTTATATTGAAGGAAAAGCGGCTTCGGATCAAATATCAGACCGTTATATGTATAAAATTCCGAATGCTAAAAAGGTTATCTTCTTAAACGGAAAAACCGCTAATGTTAATGTTGAGCCGCCAAAGGTATTTGAATATAGCCCTGATGAAGAAGATGATAAAGAGCCGACAGATTCAGATAAAGAAACAGAAAAAGACACTGAAACTGATACAAATAATAATACAAACAAAGATGAAGACGATAAAGATAACGAAAATACAAATACGGACAATATTATCGAAAACGTAGATGACGGCGAAGAAGAGATTGTGGAAGATACGGTTACAAAAACTGATAAGAAGGATGAAGGTACATTTACACCTATCTTACTGATAATTCTCATAGGCGCGTTGGTTGTATGGATAGCGTTAATAGTAGGTTTTATAATCTTTAAGAAAAAGAAATCAAATCTAACAAAAGAAGAAATTTAAAATATTAGTTAAAATTAAAATCGGAAGAAGCTAAAAAATAAAACGCTTCTTCCGATTTTTTCATTGTATAAAAATAAAAAACCTCGGAATTCCGAGGTTTTTTAAATATGTTTCGAATAAATTATTATTTATCGCCTACTACGATAGGAGCGAGCAAGTCGCCATCCTTTTCGCAAACATCAATCTCAAAATATTCGAGTTCGGGTAATTCTGTCTTCATATTATCAAGAAGTCCATCAAATGTAGAACCCATTGAATCATAAGCTTCCTTCATGGTCTGCTTGGTTTCAGCATCAATATTATCAAGTTCGTTAATGTTAATCTTGATGATAAAACCGTTACCTTCAACCTCTATTGAAGAAGTGCAGGTCATGCCGGAAGAAGTAGCAAAACTCTCTTCCATAGCTCCAAGCAATTCATCTTCATTTTCTTCGATGAATTCTTTAATTTTTTCATTATCAGAAGTATTAGGAGTAACAGTTACAGCATTACCGCCATTAAAATCATTGATATCAAGATTTCCTTCATTTGAAGAAATTTCCTTATCGTTTTTAGAACTCTTATCCTTCTTAGAGTCAGAATCATTACCGCAAGCTGCCATAGAAAGAATTAACAAACAGCTTAAAAGCATCAAAAGAATTTTTTTCATATTTTTCACCTCCCTAACCAATTTTATAATACTACTTTAAATAAACAAAGTCAAGAGAATATTATTATTGCTTTTCGCCGATTTTATTAAGCATTAGCTTTGAAAGTGCAAGGAAAGCAACAACGGAAACAAGCAAGATTCCCCATACCATTAACAAGTGTTCGGGTGAAGCATCATAAAAATCTTCGAAGGGATGTAAGTTCTGTCCCGGCATATGTCCGCCGAATTTTGATTCCATTGTGTTAGGTAAATCATTAAGATCTGCGGTTGTACCAAGACCTTCCATGCTCCAACGGCAGGTTACAAACCAGGAAATTATAGAGGTGGCATCACCCAAACTAAACAACTGACCGGAGAATAGTATCTGCGGCATCAGAAGAATTGGTGCCACTGTCATAGCACGGTCGGCATTATCAAACAAGGATGATACAAACAAGCCCATAGCAGCGGCAGAAAGAGCTGTAAGGAAGGTTGTTACATAAAGTTCCAAGAACGAAGGTAAAATCACGCCTTCATCAGGAATACCTACTGCAACCGCAAACACAACCATAACCATTGCTGTTTGAATAAGGCACATGGAACCTAAAACGATGAGTTTGGAACTTACATAAGATTTTAGCGAAAGTCCCGTCATATATTCGCGTTTTAAGATATTCCGCTCTTTACAAATTTCTTGAATAGCGTTTAGAATACCAATCCAGAAAGCACAGCAAGAGAGAGCAAAGAGCAGGCTTTTGGTCATTTCGTATTTTTCAAACTGATTGCCGTTTGCCACCATAGAAATGAGCAGGGCGAGGAGCGGAGCCTGCAACAGTAACAGCCATAGTCTTTGTTTGTCGTTAAGGATTAACTTAACATAACGCGAGCATAAAACTTTAAGCTGATGTTTATCTTGTTTAGGCTGATTTGTTCTTGGGGGAGCGGC
>JAZTXU010000178.1:0-7632 GCA_045636565.1 Acutalibacteraceae bacterium | reverse complement strand
TTACGGCACGAATGTTGACAAGGTATGCAAATATATTCCCGAATATCTGAAATTAGAGGAATTGTACGGTGTAAAGGTATATCACGTTTTGCCTTGGGTAAATACTGTTTTACCTGAAAATTATATGCAGGCAGTTGAGCGCATGCAAAATAGCGGTGCCAAACGCTTCCTTGCCTGGAACACTAACCATATGACCTATAACCGCCCCGAATTTCTTATTGCATCAAGCATAGGAAATGATATTGGAACAGACGCCGAACTTAAAAAGTTTTATAAAGTATTATCGTTGGATAATGTAAATATAAGTCAGGCAGTGCCAAACTGGCGAGGTTAAAAAAAGCGGTAGCATTTATCATAAAATGCTACCGCTTTTTTATGTCATTTCCCTGAATTGTTTTGGGGTTACACCATATTTTGCTTTAAAGGTTGTCATAAAATAAGAAAAATCATTGAATCCGCTTTGGTGGCTTATTTGCGTAACCGAGAGTGATGAATTTTTAAGCAGTTCCTTTGCAAAAGCAAAACGCAAATCCGCAACATATTGCTTGAAAGAAATTCCCGTGTTTTGCTTAAACTGTTTTCCAAAATAGTTTGGTGAATAATTAGATATTTTCGCAACCTCTTCAAGAGTTATAGGCTCGGTGAAATGATTTTGAATATATAAAACCGCCTCAGAGATAACTGAAATACTTTTAAAGCTTTCACTACTTTTAAGACTGCTTATTTTACCCAAAACACAATTCAGCAATACGGCGGTATAATCCGTATATCTATTATTGTTTTTTAAATTTTTCACAGTTTCCTCTGCCAAAACACGAATAAATTCAATATCGGTTTCTCTAAGGTCTAACACAAAATGAGGAGCATTTGCAAATAAACCCGATAAAAACTTCAAATTATCACAATTAAGTGTGAACATAAGATTTATAAGCCGAGTATTTTTATCAAAATTAAGTTTATGATAACTTATTGGGCTCATCACAAACAGTTTACCTCTTGAAATTGGGTAATCAATTCCATCAATATTATAAACTCCGCCACCCTCTAAAATAAGCTCTATTTCATAAAATTCGTGGCGGTGAACAGTAACAGCACCTTCTATCCCCTTAATTGAAACATCAACAGCTCCGTTTTCTATCCAATAGCTTACAGGATGGCGACCTATAATCATATTTACACCTCGATTTCTTGTTTATTATAAATGTTATAATTAATACAGTCAATTAAATTGTATATAAATCGTTGAAAAAACAATAATTTAGACTTAAAATTCCATAAAAATACGCAAGCTTATAATTTATAATGAAATCAAATAAATAAAAGGAGCTTCATTTATGAAAAAAATATTTCTCCTTCTTTAATTTGTATGGATTTATGCAATCTTGAAAAAGAGGTTAAAGAGCTTGAAGGTTTAGGCGGTGATATGCTTCATGTTGATATTATAGACGGTAGATTCAGCCCCGATATGCCTATTGGTGTAGATACTGTTAAACAATTGAGACAGCATACCAATATGATGTTTGACGCTCATTTAATGTCAACCGATAATTTAAGCTATGCAAAGCTTCTATGTGAAGCAGGGATAGACAGACTATGCTTTCACACCGAATTTGAGCCAAGACCAAATATTATTATAAAAGAAATCAAATCCCACGGAATTAAGGCAGGAATAGCAATAAACCCCGAAACACCAATCAGTTCACTTATTCATCTGATTGAATTATGCGATTTTATACTTGTGATGCGAATTGATGCAGGCTACGCCCACTTAGCAGGACAAGGTGTATATTCCTTTGTTGATGATAAAATCAAGGAGCTTGACCGCATACGCAAAGAAAAAGGCCTGAATTTTGAAATTGAGGTTGACGGCAGAGTCGGCTTTGAGGATATTAAACCGCTTTTAGAAATAGGTGTTGATACCTTTGTTAGCGGAACTAAAGGGTATTTTAGCCCTAAACAATCAAAAGCTGAAAATTGGAAAGAACTGCAATCAAAGCTATTATGAGAGGACCAAAATTTTATGTATAACAAAATAAAAGAAAACCTACTGTTTGAATGTAATGCAGCGCTCTCAGCTGTATCAGAAGATGCCACAAACGAGCTTATAAACCTTTTATTATCTGAAAAAAGGGTGTTTTTTGTTGGAGTTGGAAGAGTTTTGCTATCACTTGAAGCCTTCGCAAAAAGATTAGCTCATTTGGGTATTGAAACACACATTGTGGGTGAAATCACAGAACCTGCCTTGCGAGAAGGGGATGTTTTAATAGTTGGTTCAGGAAGCGGTGAATCCTTGTTCCCAAAAGCAATAGCTCAAAAGGCAAAATCGTTGGGAGCAAAGGTGGTTATGATTGGCTCAAATGCAAAAAGCACAATCGCTTCAATATCAGACCTTATGGTGCGAGTTCCAACAAACACAAAAATGAATTGTGAGGATGAAATTGAATCTAAACAGGTTATGACCAGCCTTTTTGAGCAGTTTTTGTTGTTATATGGTGATATTGTTGCATCAATGATAGTTGAAATTAAAAATCTTGATATACATTCTCTTTGGGAATGCCACGCAAATCTTGAATAGGTGACATATATGAATAAAATTTTATCTTTCGGAGAGCTTTTATGGGATGATTACGGCGATATTCAGATTATTGGCGGTGCCCCCTTCAACTATGCCGCTCATTGTTCACAATTAGGTTCTGATGTGGCATTTATTACCGCCGTAGGCAGGGATGCTTTAGGTGAAAAATCTATTCAGGAAATTAAAAAATTCGGTGTTTCATTAAATTTTGTGCAAGAAAAAAACGATTTTCCTACAGGAATAACCGCTATTACATTTAACAATAATGTTCCAAGTTATGAGTTGCTTCAAAACACCGCTTATGATAATATAACTGCTGATGAAAATTTGATTTTAGAAATTAAAGATTTTTCTGCCGACTGCTTTTATTTTGGAACGGTTGGTCAAAGAAATAAGGTTTCACAAAATACCCTGTTGAAAATCTTAAAAGAAATAGATTTTGATACAGTTTTTTGCGATATAAATTTCCGCGCGGGTAATATAAAACTTTCTGCGTTGGAAAACTGTTTAAAATACGGCGATATTATAAAAATCAGCCGTGAGGAAGCTCATTACTTATGGGATTTTGGAGTTATTAAAAAATGCGAACTGCAAAACATTGCGCTCGCCCTTAAAACAAAATATTCTAATATTAAAAAACTTATTATAACACTTGATAAAGACGGTGTAATCGGTTATGATTTTTGTAATAACAAAGAATATAAAATAGAGGCATATCCTTGTAAATTCGTTTCTTCGGTTGGTGCAGGTGATTCATTTTCAGCGGCGCTCTCAAGCCAGCTTTTAAATGGTACAGATTTTGAAACCGCATTAAAAAAGGCAACAAAATTAGCTTCTTTCGTGGTTTCCTCCAAAGAGGCTATACCTCAGTACACAAACTTTTTTAAGGAGTGAGCGTTATGTTTTACAAACCCTCAAAGGGCAAAATGAAGGATGACTGTATGATTTATCACGAGGGTAAATATTATATGTACAGTATGTATGCAAAGCAAGCGGATTACAACGCAGGTCCTGCCAAATACAATAACATTTGGCTTGCGATTTCCGAAGATGGCGTGCATTTTGAGGATTACGGATGCGTTGTTGAGGATTCCCTCTTTTTAATATGGGCGATGAAGGTTTATAAGGTTGACGGCGGATTTTATATGAATTCAGGCTCCTTTGGCGGAGAAGGTTCTCAGAATGTGCTTAAATTCTGGTATTCAAAAGACCTTATAAATTGGGAATACCGCCCCGAATTAGATGTAATCGCTCCCAAGGTGAACGGCGAAAATGTGAGACTTGACTGTATGAATGTAATAAGAGCGGAGAACGGCAGTTATTATGGGTATGCAACAGGATATTTCAATTTCTTAAAGTCTGAGGATGGCGCTCATTGGGAAATTTGCGAGGGAAAAATTGATACTTCACCATTCCCTAAATTCAAAGAGGCAGACGGCGGTTTTGAGATAGCCGATTGCATTTATTTCGGATCAAAATATTATCTTCTTTGCGGTGCTTTCGGATATATGGGCACCTATGGCTACTCAGTTTTTGTTTTCGAGAGCGAAAAGCCTTTCGGTCCGTTCAAGCCATCATTACCGCATTTCAGAATAAACGGCACCTCTAAAAGATGGGTGAATTTATGGGAACGCGCCTTCTGCTGCGAGGGCGAAATGTTAGCCCATAATTATATGTATGACGGATACACTTACGAAAACGGAAACTCATATCTTCCGCCCATTAAAAAATTTGCGGTTGAAAACGGTACACTTTGTCTTAAATGGTGGGAAAAGAATAAGCATGCTTACGGTGAGCTTTTAGAGGAAATTGAAACATTGCCTGCTAATAATGTCCGTTGCGATATCCGCGGTGAGGAAGCAAAACCTTTAATTAATTTGCACGATTATAACCTTGGTGAAAAGGTGATAATAGAAGGCTCTATAACTCTCAAATCAGGCGGTTGGGTTGATGCTACCAAGTGCGGAATTTATTTAGAGGATGAAACAGGAACAGGCACTGCGATACTCTTTTCCTCTGTTGGAAAAACGGAAATTTACAGTATTTCGGGCGAAAATGTAACCTTGCAGGACGAAATAGGCTACGGCTCTGCTGTTCCCTATTGGCTTGAAGAAAACAAAGACTATAATTTCAAACTACTTTGCAAAAACGGTTTATTTGAGCTTTATATAAATGATAGCTTTGTTCAAACATTTAACACCGCCCACACAAGAAATATCTATGCTCCGAATATTTGTAAATTTGGTGCGGTATCTTTTCGCGGAGAATGTGTGCTTGAAAATATAAAAATATTTGAAATGAAATAAATCCAAAAACTAAAACGAGGTTGCAAAAATGCAACCTCGTTTGTGCTTAGTCTATTTCGACTGCAACATTTTTATCCTGTCTTGTTGCGGCGGCACGCATAACAACACGAATAGCGTTGGCAATTCTGCCTTGCTTTCCGATTACACGTCCCATATCGCCTTCTGCAACATGAAGATGGTATACGGTAACGCCCTCTTCGTTGGGTTCGTCAACCGTAACCTGTACCTCGCTTGGATTTTCAACTAATCCGCTTGCGAGGGAGATAAGAAGCTCTTTCATAGTTTTACCCTCACTAGCCTATACGATTAAAGTACACCGTTTTTCTTAAGTAATGACTTTACGGTGTCAGTAGGCTGAGCTCCGTTAGCGATCCATTTCTTAGCCTTTTCACTGTCAATATTAACAGCTGCGGGATCCTTAGTGGGATCGTAGGTACCGATTTCTTCGATGAAACGACCGTCACGAGGATATCTGGAATCAGCTACAACTACACGGTAAAAAGGAGCTCTTTTAGCACCCATACGGCGAAGTCTGATTTTAACTGCCACTGCAATACACCTCCGTTTTATAGAATTTATTTAAAAGCTTTGTGATATTTTACCATCACTCAAGTCTTAAAAACCAAGTCCGCCCGGTCCTCCGGGGAAACCGTTCATACCGCCAAAGTTTCGCATCATTTTCTGTTTGCCGCCTTTGGTGTTCATTTGCTTGAACATCTTTTTCATCTGCTCATACTGCTTAACAAGTCGGTTAACATCCTCAACCTTAACGCCTGCACCCGCCGCAATTCTTCTTCTGCGGGAAGCATTTAAAATATCAGGCTTTGCGCGTTCTTTTTTGGTCATGGATTTTATGATAGCTTCAACACGAAGCATCTGCCTGTCATCAATATCAATATCGCGGATTTGTTTGCCAACACCCGGTATCATAGAAAGTATGTTCTTTAAAGAACCCATTTTCTTAATCTGCCCGAACTGGTCTAACAAATCGTTCATATCAAACTTATTTTCTTCAAGTCTTCTGGCGGTTTCTTCTGCTTTTTTCTCATCTAACTCTGATTCAACTTTTTCGATAAGAGAGAGCACATCGCCCATACCGAGAATACGAGAAGCCATTCTGTCAGGATGGAACTCGTCAAGTTCGTCTAACTTTTCGCCCACACCTGCGAACATAATTGGCTTGCCTGTAACCGCACGGACAGAAAGCGCCGCACCGCCACGGGTATCACCGTCAAGCTTGGTGAGAATTACGCCGTCGATCTCAAGAATATCGTTAAAGGCTTTTGCAATATTTACAGCGTCCTGACCTACCATTGAGTCAATAACAAGTAAAATGTTATTAACCTCAACCGCTTGGGTGATGCGCTTTAGCTCATCCATAAGCTCGGTATCAATGTGAAGTCTACCCGCGGTATCGAGAATCAAATAATCGTGGCCGTGGTCTTTAGCGTAAGCCACCGCTTTTTTAGCGATATTTTCGGGCTTTTCTTTTCCCATTTCAAAAACGGGAGCGCCAACCGCGTTACCTACAACCTTTAACTGCTCAATAGCAGCAGGTCTGTAAATATCGCAAGCGGCAAGCATAGGTCTGTGGCCTTTTTCCTTCAAATGCTTTGCAAGTTTTGCAGAATGGGTGGTTTTACCTGAACCCTGCAAACCGCACATCATAATAATAGTGGGAATTTGGTTTGAGGTTTTAAGCCTTGCCTGTTCGGTTCCCATAAGGGCGGTAAGCTCTTCTTTTACAATTTTGATTACCATTTGGGGAGCTGTTAAGCTTTCCATTACATTTTCGCCAATGCACTTTTCGGTAACTGTATTTGTAAAATCCTTAGCAACCTTATAGTTAACATCCGCTTCAAGTAATGCCAAACGAACTTCTCGCATAGCTGACTTTACATCGGATTCTGTAAGCTTTCCTCGTGAGCGAAGGCGCTTAAAAACACCGCTCAGTTTATCGGATAAATTGTCAAACGCCATTTCACACACTCCTTTTACATATTATCTATAATATTAAGTAAATCTTCAATGTTGCCCTTGCCGTTTTTTAAATCAGCACTCAAAGACTTTAGCTTTTCAAAATTTTCACAGTAGTGGCATTTTTCTTCAAAGCTTAAAAGCTGCGCTTCAGCTCGCTTAATAAGGTCATTCACGCCCTGACGGGTAATATCCTCATTTTCAGCGATTTCGGAAAGGGATAAATCATCGTTATAATAATGTTCGGTAATGCGTCTTTGCTTTTCGCTTAAAAACTCACCGTAAACGTCAAGCAAAGCGGAAATATGCAAATTTTTCACTTCATACACCTCACAGCCTGATGATTATATCACACAAAACCCTATCTGTCAAGTTTTTTTCTTTACAGATGAAAAATTTTTTTAAATTTCTCTTTACTTTTCGGGAAAAGTATGATAGAATAGTCAAGCTGATATTGTATAAGGCAATATTTCGGCTATTACCGTTTACTATGCTTTGGGCGTCTGCTCCTTCGGAGAACACCTATGACCCATTGCTTGGTTTACGGAAAAGATTTAAAAGAGGTGAAAAGAAATGACAAAAGAGTTAAAGCAGCAGATTATGACAGAGTACGCAACTCACGAAGGTGATACAGGTTCACCTGAAGTTCAGATTGCAGTTCTCACCAACCGCATCAACGAGCTCAACGCTCACCTTAAGACTCATCCGAAGGATAAGCATTCTTATCGTGGTCTTCTTAAGATGGTTGGTCACAGAAGAAACCTTTTAGCTTAC
>JAZTXU010000177.1:0-2469 GCA_045636565.1 Acutalibacteraceae bacterium | reverse complement strand
GCTTTGCAACCGACTTGTAGCCTTCGTGATTGAGTTTACCGCCGTAAATGTCAGTACCCTCTGCCTCAATGCCGAAAACATCCTTTGCATCCTCTTCGTTAGAAATGCAAACATCAACATACTGGCATAATTCGGTCATAGCCTTGTTTGCTTCTTCGCGTGTCCAAAGCTTTCCTCTGTAGTTTAAATCGCAAGAAATCTTAACACCTTTTTCTTTAGCTTTAATACAAGCCTCTTTACAGATTTCCACAACATTCTCACCTAAAGCCGGAGTGATTCCTGTAAAGTGGAACCAATCCGCACCCTCGAAAATATCATCCCAATTAAAATCAGCGGTTGTAGCCTGCTGAATAGCAGAATACTTACGGTCATAAATACAAACAGAGCCTCTCTGTGAAGCGCCCTTTTCGAGATAGTAAATACCTACTCTTTCACCGCCGCGAACGATTTTAGAGGTATCTACGCCGAAATAACGAAGTGAATCCACAGCCGCCTGACCGATAGCGTGTTTAGGAAGTTTTGTCACATAAACACTATCAAGCCCATAATTTGCAAGGCTTACTGCAACATTAGCTTCACCGCCACCAAAGGTCGCCTGCATTTGGTCATTCTGGAAAAATCTATAATATCCGTTAGGAGCGAGTCTTAACATAAGCTCACCGAAAGTAACAACTCTTGCCATTTATTTACCCTCCATCTTGTCGAGTGATTCTTTCACAAAGAAGCTACCGCCGATAGCTTCAATCTTATCAAAAGCTAAAAATTCATCAATATTGCTTCTGTCTACCCCACCGGTAGGAATAAACTTAACCTGCGGGAACGGTGCTGACAATGCCTTTAAAGCCTTAAGTCCACCATAAACATTTGCAGGGAAAAATTTAACTGTGGTAATACCAAGGTCTAACGCCTGCATAATTTCGGTTGGTGTAACACATCCGGGGTAATAAGGAATATTTCTCTCATTACAAATATTTGCAACTGCAACAGATAAACCCGGGGATACAATAAACTGTGCGCCTGCTTTTAAAGCCGCTTCGCATTGTTCAGCATTAATAACTGTGCCTGCACCAATAGACATATCGGGATAATTCTTGCAAGCATATTCAATAGCCTCAGCCGCACATGCAGTACGGAAAGTAATCTCCGCACAGTTGATTCCATTGTTTTTAAGTGCAGTTAAAATCTTATCGGTTTCGCCGAGTTCTTTTATAACTACAACGGGTACAAATTTTTCCATAATTTGATATCTCCTATAAAAAATTTAAAAATTAAACACCTGAATAAGCAGAAAAACCGCCATCAATAGGCAAAACAACGCCTGTAATAAAGCTTGCGGCATCGTTATTAATTAAGAATAGCAAGCCACCCTCTAACTCACTTGTTTCACCGAATCTGTCCATCGGTGTAGCTGCCAAAATCTTACCTGTTCTTGCGGTTGGAGTGCCATCATCATTCCATAAAAGCTTTGCGTTCTGCTTGGTTGAGAAGAATCCGGGAGCTATTGCATTAACGCGGATTCCCACCTTGCTAAAATGAACAGCAAGCCATTGTGTGAAATTAGAAATAGCAGCCTTTGCACCCGAATAAGCGGGAATTTTGGTAAGGGGTGTATAAGCATTCATACTCGAAATATTGAGGATATTACAGCCCTCACGACCTACCATTTGTTTTGCAAAACACTGTGTGGGAATAAGAGTTCCAAGAAAATTCAGGTTGAACACAAAGCCAACACCATCCGCATCCAAATCGAAAAAGCTTTTGGTTTCGGCATCAATGTCCCCTATCTGGAAATACTCTTTATCAGTGGTGGCTCGCGGATTGTTACCTCCTGCTCCGTTAACAAGTATATCACACGGGCCTAAATCTTTCAACACATCATTTGCCACATTTTCGCAAATATTTTTATCTAAAACATTGCAAGAATAAGCCTTTGCGATACCACCTTCAGCGGTGATTTCGTTTGCAAATTCCGTTGCGGCTTCAAGGTTTAAATCAAGCAATGCAACCTTTGCACCTGCGCGTGCTAAAACCTTTGCAAAATGACTGCAAAGCACACCGCCCGCTCCTGTTACAACTGCAACCTTACCGGTTAAATCTGTGTTAAGTACATTAGTTTTCATCTTTTTTCTCCTTTTCACAAGCCTCAAACAATCCGTTAATATAAGCCGCTCCCAGAGCTCTGTCAAAAAGTCCGTAACCGGGTTTTCCGGTTTCGCCCCAAATCATTCTGCCGTGGTCGGGACGAACATATCCGTCAAAACCATTTTTAGCCAAAATCTTAACTATTTCATATATATCAAGGCTTCCGCAGGATGATAAATGCGCTCTCTCTTCAAAGGAACCATCTTCAAGGAGCTTTACATTACGAATATGCATAAATGCGATTCTATCCATAGCGGAATACTTTTCAACCATGGCAGGGATATCGTTGAAATCTGCACAACCAAGACTTCCCGTGCAGAAGCATAA
>JAZTXU010000176.1:0-4276 GCA_045636565.1 Acutalibacteraceae bacterium | reverse complement strand
GACCATCCTTGGTTTAATGTAACCGCTTTGGCTGCAAGTCCAAGAAGTGCAGGCAAAACTTTTGAGGAAGCAGTTGGCTCTCGCTGGGCAATGAAGGATGCTATGCCCGAAAACCTCAAGGATATGATAGTTTACGATGCTGTTGCAGATATCGATACCATCGTTTCAAAGGTTGACTTTGTTTTCTGTGCGGTTGATATGAAGAAGGATGAAATCAAGGCATTAGAGGAAGAATATGCAAAGCACGAATGCCCCGTTGTTTCTAACAATAGTGCTCACCGTTTCACTCCTGATGTTCCTATGATTATTCCCGAAGTTAACCCTCAACATACAGATGTTATCGAAGCACAGAGAAAGCGCCTCGGTACAAAGCGTGGCTTTATTGCTGTTAAGTCTAACTGTTCTTTACAGTCTTATGTTCCCGCCCTCTTCCCTCTTGATGAGAAGTTCGGCGTTGAAAACTGCCTTGTTTGTACCTATCAGGCAATTTCGGGCGCAGGTAAAACCTTTGAGCGTTGGCCCGAGATGATTGACAATGTTATTCCTTACATTGGCGGTGAAGAAGAAAAGAGTGAAAAAGAACCTCTCAAAATTTGGGGTGAAGTTAAAGACGGTGAAATCGTTCCTGCAGCGAGTCCTAAGTTTACTGCACAGTGCTTACGTGTTCCCGTGTCTGACGGTCATATGGCTGCAGTATTTGCAACCTTTAAGATTAAGCCTTCTAAAGAAGAAATTCTTGAGGTTTGGAAAAACTTCTCAGGTATCCCTCAGGAATTAGAACTTCCCCACGCGCCCAAGCAGTTTATCCACTATTACGAGGAAGACAATATGCCTCAGACCAACCTCTGCCGTGATATTGAAGGCGGTATGGCTATCCACGCAGGAAGACTCCGTGAAGACAGTCAGTATGACTATAAGTTTGTATGCCTTTCTCACAACACCCTTCGCGGTGCTGCAGGCGGTGCTGTTCTTTTGGCAGAGCTTCTTTGCGCTAAGGGCTTTATGGACTAATATTAAATTAATTTTTTCCGTTAGGAGTTGATTTGTATGAAGCAAACAATTTTCAAGGGTGCAGCTACTGCGCTGGTTACCCCTATGAACGAGGACGGAAGTGTAAATTTTAAAAGACTTGAAACATTAGTTGATGAACAAATCGTTGCAGGCATTGATGCACTTGTTATCTGTGGCACCACAGGGGAAAAATCAACGCTCAGGTATGATGAACACCTTAAGGTGATTGAAGTTGCAAGTAAAGCCTGCAACAAAAGGGTTCCTATTATTGCGGGAACCGGAAGTAATGATACCGTTTATTCGGTTGAACTGTGTAACGATGCCGAATCAGTTGGTGCAGATGCATTTTTAATGGTAGCACCTTATTACAACAAAACCTCTCAGGCAGGTCTTGTGGCTCATTATAATTATATTGCCGACCGTGTGAATAAGCCCATTATTCTTTACAATGTGCCCTCGCGCACGGGTGTTGCAATTAAGCCCGAAACCTATAAGGAGTTATCAAAGCATCAAAATATAGTTGCGGTTAAAGAGGCTAACGGCGATTTATCGGCAATAGCCAAAACCCGTTATCTTTGCGGTGATGATTTGGCTGTTTATTCGGGTAATGATGACCAGATAGTGCCCGTAATGTCACTTGGCGGTATTGGTGTTATATCTGTGCTTTCAAACTTGTTGCCTTATGAAACACATATTTTATGCCACGAATATTTAAACGGCAACACAGAAAAATCCTGCGAAATGCAACTTAAATTCACAGGACTTATTGATGCGCTTTTCTGCGATGTGAACCCCATTCCCGTAAAAACTGCTATGAATCTTGCTGGTATGGATGTAGGTCCGTTAAGATTACCGCTTTATCCCATGAATGAAAGCAATCTTAATTACTTAAAAGAAAAGCTTATTGAATGTGGCATTATGTTAAAATAATTTAAAATCATAAATCATTAGGATGTGTAAAAATGATTAAAACCTTGCTTGTTGGCTCAGGCGGAAGAATGGGCGCTTTTGTAGCGGCATCCGCTTTAAAAGACGGTGAAATTGAAATTGTTGCCGGTGTTGATAAGTTTAACAACGGTCAAACTTTTCCCGTTTTCTCAAGTTTTGCCGAAGTAAACCGCGAAGTTGATGTTATTATTGATTTTTCAAACCCTGCTGTGCTTGACGATATGCTATTCTTTGCTATAGAAAAGAATATACCCGTTGTTATTGCAACCACCGGATATTCACCCGAGCAGACCGAAAAAATAAAGGCTGCGGCAGAAAAAATCCCTGTATTTTTCAGTTTTAATATGTCGCTCGGCGTAAATCTTATATGCTCGCTTGCAAAAAAAGCCGCCGCTATTTTAGGTGATGGGTTTGATATTGAAATTGTTGAAAAGCATCACAACCAAAAGATAGATGCCCCTTCGGGCACCGCAATTATGCTTGCAAACGCTGTGAATAGCGAATTTGAAGATAAGAAAACTTATGAGTATGACCGCCACTCAAAACGTCAGAAACGTTCCAAAAACGAGATTGGTATTCACTCTGTGCGTGGTGGCACAATCGTTGGCGAGCACGATGTTATATTTGCAGGTCACGATGAGGTTATCACCGTTTCTCACTCAGCATATTCACGCGAGGTTTTCGCAGTTGGTGCCGTTCGCGCTGCAAAGTTCCTTTATAACAAACCTGCCGGACTTTACGATATGAACAGCATTATAAGTTTTGAATAATAATTATTATATATAAAAATCCTTCCCACTTTGTGAGAAGGATTTTTTATTAGTTTATTATATTTCTTATCCATGTGGCACGTTTAACCATAACGTAACCGAATATAACTTTAAGTAGATACGATGACTGGCAAATAGCATACATTGTAAGAATCGGTATTCCTGTGTAATTGGCGATTATAAAAGCCAGCGGAACATTTATCGCCCATGAGAACACAACATCAAAGAAGAATAGTATAAGCGTTTTTCCACCTGAACGGAGTGTGAAATAAAATGCCTGAGTCAAAGCTTCCATTGGCATAAATATTGCACAAAGCTGCATCATGGTAACGGCAATATCCTTAACGTTTTGATTTGTGTCATACATCTGAGGTATGAAGTAAGCGCATAGGAAGAATACCAATGACACAACAATACTTATAACAAGTGAAAAAGCAATAAGTTTTCGGCAGGTATCCTTAACCTCATTTTTAGGTGTATCTTTTCCTAATTGCTGACCTAAAATAATACCGATTGAAAGACCTATTGCGGTAAAAGCAACCGAGAATACATTAAAATAGGTTTGTGTAATATTCGTTGCCGCAACGGAATTAATTCCCCTTGTTGAGTAACACTGATTCATAACCGCAATGCTTGCCGCCCACATAACCTCGTTAATAATAAGCGGTATTCCCTTTTTGAGCATATCACGAAGCAGTCCAAAAGGAATTTTAATACTGCGCCATGCACCGATAATGAAGGTGCTTTTGTTTGCGGTAATTCTTGTTGCAATAATAAGCACAAACATCTCAACAAAACGGGAAATCACGGTTGCGATTGCCGCACCGTTTACGCTAAGACGCGGAAAACCCCACTTACCGAAAATAAGAAAATAGTTAAATATTAAGTTTACACAAACGGCAACAATTCCTGCAACCATTGGCAAAATTGTGCGGTTGCATTCCCTCAAAGTACCCGAATAAGCAAGTGAAATGGTAAAAGGAATAAGACCAATAAGCATTATGTCAAGATATTCTTTACCGCATTTCAAAATTTCTGCTATATCGGAAGGAGTATTTTCTTCACCGGTTAGATAAAGTCCAATAAGTGATTCACCGAAAAAATAGAAAATAACCATACAAGCTAACGTTATCAAGGCGCCAACTATAATTTTAAATCTGAAAGAGTATTTTACACCCTCTGTATCACCTTTGCCAAAAAACTGTGCGCCGAAAATACTTGCCCCTGCGCCCACACCGAAAATTAAAAAGGTGAAAACAAATAATAGCTGGTTAGCAATACCGACACCCGAAAAGGCATTTGTACCCTCTCTGCCTACCATTATATTGTCAAGCATACTGACAAAATTAGTGATTGCATTCTGTACCATAATGGGAATAGCCAATGCCATAACCATTTTGTAAAATTTTTTATCTCCTATATATCTAGTAAGCATTTTTTCCTCCGTTTTAACCTCTTGAAAAACTCAACTTATGGCATTCTATCACAAAGATATATAAAAATCAATATAAAATTTAAAAAACCTCAGTAGAGATACACATTGTAAA
>JAZTXU010000175.1:0-2859 GCA_045636565.1 Acutalibacteraceae bacterium | reverse complement strand
ATTTTTGGCTGGGAAACCGATGCTTTAAGTGAAGAATATGCGGAATTTTTGAGAGCGTTTATACCCGAGTTGCTTTCGTTTATGAAGAGCAAGGGTGTTTTTGGGCGTTGTTATTTCCATATTTCGGATGAACCGCCGGTTGATAGCATTGAGCAGTATCAGAAGTTAAAGGCAATAGTGGAACCGTTGCTTGAAGGTCGCGTTATAATGGATGCGCTTTCGGAATATGAATATTACGAGCAGGGTGTTGTGAATCTTCCCGTTCCGGTTACATATGCAATAGATAGCTTTATTGAAAATAAGGTTCCAAATTTGTGGACTTATTACTGTTGTGCTCCTGCTGACGGTAACTATTCAAATCGCTTTTTATCTATGCCGTCTGCCAGAAACAGAATTATAGGCACACAGATGTACAAGTTTGACATTAAGGGCTTTTTGCATTGGGGTTATAATTTCTACTATAACCGTTTCTCATATGATTGCATTAATCCTTATCTTTATCCCGATAGTGACTATTTTGGTTGTGCGGGTGATTCCTTCTTGGTTTATCCCGCGCCCGACGGTACTGCTTATGAGTCATTAAGAGTTGCGATTTTCCATGATGCTTTGCAGGATATGCGCGCATTTAAGCTTTGCGAAAGCATATATGGTAAGGATTATGTTTTAAAGCTTATTGAGGATGGTATTGAGCCTATAACCTTTAATCAATATCCTCGTGGTGATGAGTTTATTCTTTCGCTTCGCGAGAAGGTAAATAATGCGATAAAGGCGAAAGGTTGAAATTTTTTATAAGATGTGGTATAATATTTTATAACTCTTTTTTTGGAGGTTAAATATGATTAATACCGAAAGACTTTGTTTTGGCTGTATGAATGATAACGGCGGCGAAAAAATCTGCCCTGTTTGCGGTTATAATTCGGCTTCACAAAATCCTGAATATGCCTTGCCCATAAAATTCGTTGTGGGTAACCGTTACCTTGTTGGCAGGGTGCTTTCTGTTACCGGAGAAGCCATAACCTATATCGGATGGGATAATATTGATTCGGCAATAGTTGAAATTAAAGAATATTTCCCTCGCGGTTTTGCTCACCGTAATCCTGATAAAACAATATCTATGATTAAGGGTGGAGAGTATACCTTTAATCAGGGCCTTATTGAATTTGCTGAAATAAACAGTAGTATCATAGGTTGTGAATTGCCGTCATTAGTACCTGTTACAGCGGTTTTCGAAGAAAACGGAACAGTTTATGCAATAAATGAACATATTGCGGCAATAACCCTTGAACAGTTCTTAAATAAAAACGGCGGCTCACTTAAGTGGGAGCAGGCAAGAGCCTTGTTCTTACCACTTATTGATACTGTTAAAGGTATGAATGAGTTAAGAATAATACATAGAGGTATTTCGCCCGAAACCATTATTGTCGGTCGTGACGGTAAACTTCGAATCAAGGATTATAGCGTGAAGAATCTGAGATTTGCGGATTCTGAACTTGAACCGAAACTTTATTCGGGTTATAGTCCGATAGAACTTTATGGATACGAAAATATGAACGAAGGATTTCATACCGATGTTTATGGTCTTTGCGCCACACTTTTCAGGGTGCTTATCGGTATAGCTCCGCCTGCCGCTGTACATAGAATCACCGACGATTCTATGACCATTCCTTCAAAATTTGCAGAAGAACTTCCGCGTCATGTTTTAGCAGCATTGGCAAACGGTCTTCAGGTTGTTCCTGAAAATCGCACAAAAAATATTGAAGCCTTTAAGAACGAACTTGTTTATGCCGAAATTGCAGTGGCACCCCCTGTTAAAAGAGTGCAAGCAAAAGAAGAAACAGTTGAAAAGGCAAAGCCCAAAGCTAAAGAAAAAAAGGGTAGTTCAATTAAATATGTAATAATTTCGGCTGTATGCACTGCCTTGATTTTTTCAATAATAGTTGCGTTTGTTGGAAAGAGCCTATTTGCCAATAACGAAGAAAACGAATCAAAACCCACCACCAACTCCACTCTTACTTCATCGGTTGCACCGCCTGCTGTTGAATCCACGGAAACGTCCGAAAATGGTACACTTTTCACAGTACCTGATTTTAAAGGTGTTTATTATGCGGATGTTTACGGAAATAAACAGTATGAAATGTTTGAGTTCAGTATCAGTGATAAGGCTTATTCGGATACTGCGGCTAAGGGTACAATAATTTCACAGACTGTGGCGGCTAAGAGTGAGGTTGAGAGAGGAACTAAAATCAACTTTGTAATTAGTTTAGGCAAAAAGGAAATTGTAATGCCAAGACTTATTGACAAAACAAAGGATGAGGCTATACTCGAACTGCTTAAATGCGGATTTATGTATGAATTTATTAATTCCGATAAGGATAAGGATTATACAAAGTCGGATGAAGAAAGAACACCTAACGTGGTTATTCTTCAGTATCCGGAACCCGGCACACTTGTGAGCGCAGATATTGCAGTTGAGTTTTATATTAACTCTTATACAGGTGAGGAAGAGGATGATGTGTCTTCTGATGAGGATACTTCACAGGATGAATCTTCACAGGATGAAAGCTCAGAAGAGTCTTCACAAGAAGAATAAAATTATAGCAGCACTGAAGGATTAAAACTCCTTCGGTGCTGTTTTTTTAAGGCTATTTTAAATTAATGAAAAAAGTGTTGACAAATGTGTCTATATATGATAGACTATTAATAGAGTCTATGGACGATAGACAGAATAAGGAGTGATTTTATGGAAAATGTACGATTTGGTGCAATAGAGGCTCGTTTTGCGGATATAGTGTGGGAAAAAGCCCCTATTTCCACAAAGGAGTTAATAGCGGTTTGTGAGAAGGAATTAAATTGGAAAAG